>JBOGEW010000362.1:0-17920 GCA_050742075.1 Acidimicrobiia bacterium | reverse complement strand
GGTTCGGTTCGACCGCCACGATCGCGATCGATGGATCCTGCTCTTTGAGGTAGCGGCCGACTCCGCTGATGGTGCCGCAGGTTCCGAACCCGGCCACAAAGGTGCGCACCTGCCCCTGGGTTTGTCGCCATACCTCGGGCCCGGTCGTCTCATAGTGGGCCCGGACGTTGGCGAGGTTGGAGTACTGATCGGTCCATGCGTAGGCCTCGCCACCCCGGCTGTGGGCGATGGCCCGGGCCAAGGCGATGGCTCCATCCCCCGGAAGGTCCACCGGGCACAGATCGTCGGGTGTCTCGAGGACCTCGGCGCCCAGCATGCGGAGCAGCACTCGCTTTTCGATCGGCGCCTCATCGGGAATGGTCACTGTGATCGGGATGCCCTCGAGACCGGCCAGAGCGGCCAACGCCAGGGCGGTGTTGCCCGAGGATGCCTCGATCAGTCGCTTTCCCCCGATCTCGGGGAGAAGCTCTGAGAGCATGTAGGCGGCTGCCCGGTCCTTGATCGATCCGAAGGGGTTGAGCCATTCCAGCTTGAGATAGAGCTCCCGGGCGGGTGCTACCCGACCCAGGCGAACGATGGGGGTGGGCTGGTCGGCATCGGGAAGAAGTTGGCGGATATCTTCGTAGCGGCGGACCCGAGGGTCGGTCTTGAGAATTGTGGGTTCGAACAGGGTGGTCATGTGTGCTCCAAAAAAGAAAAACCCGCATCTGGTGGATGCGGGTTGGCGAAAGGATCTGTGGCAAAGACCTAACAGGTCACCTCACCGGGCCGCACCCGGAATCGACAACAACAACAAACGCAAGTGGCGGATGGCGACATCTGTGAGGCGAAGTCTATACCGAAGCGGCCGATCACCAACCGGGCTCTTGAGGGTTCCCGCCTGGCGCCTCGATTAATAGGATCGGGAGAGGAGGAGACGGGATGAATGTGCATGATTGGCTATTGAATTCCGACCCGGCGATCCGCTGGCAGGCGATGAGAGATCTAACCGGCGCCTCCTCGGCTGATGTGGCCGCCGAGCGGACCCGCGTTGTCACCGAAGGTTGGGGAGCAGAACTGCTGGCGTTGCAGCAGTCGAATGGGGGGTGGAGCACCGTCGCCCAACCAAGGCGATTTGTCGAGACTCCCGACGGCTCCGCCACCCACGCCCTGACCCTGCTGGTCGACATGGGTCTCGATCCAAACAGCGAACCAGCGCGACGAGCGGTGGAGCTCGTGGAGGACCAAGTCAGGTTCTACGAGGGGAATCAACCCTTCTTCACCGGCGAAGTCGAGGCCTGTATCAACGGCAGGGTGCTCCAGATCGGGGCCTACTTCGGCCGGCCCGACGAGGCATTGGCCGAGCGACTGGTCGGCGAGCAACTGGGGGACGGCGGTTGGAATTGTGAGGCTCCCCCCAGCACCCGGGGGTCGTTTCACAGCACCATTTGCGTCCTCGAAGGTCTCTTGGCCTATGAACGAGCGGTGAGCGCTGATGCCGGTGTGGCCGAAGCCCGCACCCGAGGCCAGGAATACCTCCTCGAACGCAAGCTGCTCCGCTCGTTGTCCTCGGGCGAAGTGATTGATCCCGATTGGACGCGCCTTTCCTATCCACCTGGTCACCACTACGACGTGTTGCGCGGCCTCGAATATCTACGCAACGCTGGCGTGGCACCCGATGACCGAATCGCCGAGGCGGTTTCCCTGGTGAAACAGAAACAGACTCAGGATGGACGATGGTTGCTGGAGAATCCGCACGACGACGCCCTCGACTTCGAAATGGAACCCGCTGGCGAGCCCAGCCGTTGGAACACCCTTCGTGCGCTTCGGGTGCTCAAGTGGGCCCATCCCGATTGAGGCCCCGTTCTCTATTTGTCGAGGGAGGGTGTCGATACCCTCCAAGCATGACCGTGCCCTTGCCTCACACTGCCCGGAAGCCTGAATGAGGCACTTCGGGCTCGATGTCGGTCCGTGGCATTGATGGCACCTCGCATCGAAAGCGAGGTCTCAGAGAGCGTTTGGCGCGCCATCGAGCAACGCAGCATGCAGACAGGCGAGTCGCAGTCCCAGGTGGTCGACTCGCTCTTGTCGCAGGCATTCGGTCTCGAGCGGCACTCGATCTATCAGGTCTCGACGTCCAACGCTTTGGTCCAGGGGGTGTTCGGCGGCACCACGACGGTCGGCGACCTGAGAGGTCGCGGCGACTTCGGATTGGGGACCTTCAGCGGACTCGACGGCGAGATGATCATGATCGATGGCGCTTGTTTTCGGGCCACCGCCGGGGGAGCGGTCACTGCTGCTGACGATGAGCAGCAAATCCCATTTGCCCTGGTCACCAGGTTTCATGCCGACGCCAAAGAGAACATGGAGGGAGAGATGACCCTCGAAAACTCTCGCGGCGACGCTCGATTCGTTGCGTCCCTCGGCGAATCTTTTTGTCGGACTACGGGTCGACGGTGCCTTCGCAAGTTGTCGATGCGGGCCGCTTGCAAGGCTCACCCCGGTGAGGGGCTAGTAGCTGCGACCCGCCATCAGAGCGAGTTTGAAGTCGCTGGAGTAGAGGGCACTTTGGTTGGTTTCTGGGCGCCGGACTACGTCCGTACGGTGAGCATCTCTGGCTATCACTTCCATTTCATATCCGACCATCGAACGCTCGGCGGCCACGTCCTCGGGCTTGTGGGCCGGGACCTCCATGTGCAGTTGCACACCGAATCGGACCTGCATCTCGCCCTCCCCGAGACAGCGGAGTTCCTGTCGGCTGACCTCGGTGGAGATCACGCCGCCGAGGTCAATGAAGCCGAGACCAGACGGCAGTCGAGCTGAGATCGTTTCGGTTCAACTAGAGAAGCCAGCAAGCGGGCGGACGGTCAGGTCCCGATGCATGGCACGTTCAAGTTGCACCGCATGTGTCGTCGTCAACCAGCCTTCCGACACTCGGACGGTCAGCCACGACGACGAGCCATGGGCGAAGGCGATAAATGACGTGTAAGGGCCTTTCGCCAATGGTCCAACAAACCTGATCGTCGCCATCCCAGCGTGACCCCAATCACTAAATGAATTCGGAAGCCTTCCCAGGTTGCTAAGCGTTCGGGTGTAGCGATTCCGCAACCCGCTGCGGATCATCCGCTCCGCCCCGCGATTGAGAACTTGCGGCGGCATCCATCCCCATGACCGGGCCATTAGTTCTGGTGCGAGACCAGGGGAGTTGGATTTCGTTATGGCCATCTCGGCGGCAGCTTGTTCGATCAGCAGCTCGACTGGCCGAAGGTGAGGGGTTCGTATCGCGATCGGCTCAGCACCACTGAGATTGCCGAGGCCTCGGCGCACGCCAAAGCCGGGTCGTAGGTCCTGTGCGACCAGCCAGACGCTGGCGCCGTCTCCGGAGCCGAACGTCTCGGTCCACGCCGCCTCCAAGACGCCGACCAACACTGCATCGACCGACCAATTGTTGCGGCGGCGTTGCTCTTCGTATGTCGCCAGAACAGGTCCAACCTCAAAGGTGACGTACTCGGTGGCCGCTCCGCCCGGCGGCGGGTCCGGTGATGGATCAACATGGGCCGAGGGGGGGAGTCGACGCCATCGATCAAGGCCGCCTGCGATAACGCTCTGTCGTTCGAGCAGGGGAAGGCGGGCTTGCTGAATCAATCCTTCCACGGTGCGCGGTGACAAGTCAGCCTGAGGTGGATCAGGAGCACCAGAAATTCGGCCCACGTACAAACGGCGCAGGTCCTCGAGCAGCAGCACGCTCGCCACCCCATCGATGGCCGCGTGGTGGGCAGCAAGCACCAGTCGAAAACCGTCGACCATCTTGATTGCAGAGAGGCGAACCACAGCTTCCCGGTCCAAATCCATCGGCGACGCAAGTTCGCCTGCTGCCTTCTGGTCGACGCTGCTTACCTTTGAGGGCCGGCTCGCCCTAGCCAACCGCTGGTCGACTTGTCGGACCGGTGGCAGCTCCCGTCCCGGCGTCCATCGGGAGCCGACGTCGATATCGGTGCTGCAGCCGAGGATCGGATGAACAATCGCCAGGTCCTGCCAGGCGCGGTCCAGGGCGTCAAGATCAACCGTTCCAAGCAGATCCCAGATCACATGGAATGGCACCGGCGAGGTTCTGTCGAGAATTGCCATCGACCGATCGGTCGGGCTCACGATGAAGTAGTCACCGTCTCCGCTCGCCACTCCGCCCATCAAAGCAGGAGGTCAGGCGGTGAAGCTAATCTCGGACAGCGCAGGGTCCCTTGCCAACAGAGGCAGCTCATTGCCACGGGGCTGTCCGAACACGAAAGAGGCGATGCCCGAACACGCACTTCTCTCGCTTCGTTCCCGCACCAATGCGGAGGAATGGAACGAACACGTCTTCGCCCCGCTTGACATCACACCGCTTGAGCCCGCCAGGGCGATCGAGCACCTGGCCGGTCTCCCGCTGCGCGAATTCGGCGTGCTGCGCCGGCTCGACGTCATCTATGACCTGGCGCGGGATAAGACACTCCTCGATGACCCGGCAACCAGGAAGCTGGTTGCCTCCGTGGTCGGTGATGAACGCAGTCAGGAGGCATGGAACCTGGCGAGGGAGACTTCATTAGCAGGCGGATTAGACGACCTGATCCGGAGCTTCCAGAGCCAAGGGCTGATCAGCCCCCTTCTCAGGGCAATCAAGCGACCGGTTTGCGACGCCAGAAAGCTCACCGACGGTTCAATCGAGATCACGGCTTCCTACGAGACCGAAGGCGAAGTCAAAGACTTCTACTTCGGAGCCGACCCCCTCAACTGGCCGGCTTGCAATCCGTTCTTCGTGGCCATGAACCGGCGAGGAGGATGGTTCAGCCTGCCTCAAGCCGACAGTGTCAATGGCCGTGGCTACGGGTCGCGAGTGGAAGAAGTGGTGGGTGCACCGCCGATCTTCAGCTGGACGACGTTTCTCAACGTCAGATATTTCGTCGCCAAAGCCGCCGTGGGCATGGAGTTCGAGATAACCGATGGGGGCGACGGAGCCATCGATGTCGATCACGGCTTCGTGGTGGTTGAAGAGCGACCGAACCAGTTGGTCAACATCCGGTCCGAGAAGACAGTGCGCTTCTCCCAGTTGCCCAACGCTCCGGCCGAGTTCGCCTGCTCACTGGGCTGGATCGACATGATGGCGGGAATGGCCATCTGTGAGGGCGATTGTCTCGAGGATCTCGCCAATCTGGCGGAAACGTCGGCTCGGGCCCATGCCGATCGGATTGCCAAAGCCTACGAGGACACCACTGCCGGCGTTTACGGAGCCAGCGAACTCGTTCGTGATACCGTCGCCTTCTGGAGTCAAGTCGTCTCCGACACCGTCGTTGCCGGTGTTGTCACCGGCAAATACCTGGCCCGGTACGCAAGAGGTGGGAAGACTCCCGAGAGGCCTGCTGATGGATAGATCAAAGTCAGAAGATCTCCGGGCGGCTTTGGATGGGCTGATCGATGTGACCTTCGAGGCACTCCACGGAAATGTGAGGCACGCTTCTCGCCTGGTCGCCGACGCCACCGACGAAAACGTTGAGGTCAATGTCGGTCATGAGTTGGCCGCATTCTGGACCCGGGCCGGCCGGGACACCGCTCGGGCCGTCCAAGCCGCGCAGGAATTCGTCGACAGAATGGGTGATTCTGCACCTTCTCAAACGCAAGCACCACCAACAACGGCGGCCGGACCGGCTGGTGCTGCGGGCAGCGCAGCGATCTTTTGTGAATATCGACAAACATTTGGGCCGTTTGGCTCCCCGGATCTCGTGCAGCCGCAGGCTCTCCGCCGCCGCGGCGACGCGCAGCCTTCCATCACTAGTGATCGGATCACGCTCACCCCTACCAGCGTGACGCGGGATCCGACCGAACTTCAGATCAAGGTCGACTGTGGAGGCGTGCCCCGGGGGATCTACACCGGAGCGTTGCGGGTCGGCTCCGACGAGTACCCGTACAACATCTACATCGATCCGCAGTGACCTTCTCAGCCCGCGGTAAGGCCCCCGCATTCCCGCACAGCATCTGATCATGGACGCGGGATCCGTCACACGCCGGCGTCCGACGGTCTTGATTTGCGACCTGGTCGAGTCCAGTCGAATAACGGAAACGCTCGACAGCGAGGCTTTCTGGAACGTCTTGGTTGCCTTTCAGGATGTCTGCAACCAGGTCGTCAGTCGCTTCGACGGTTACATCAACAAGTCGCTGGGTGATGGCTTGATGGTCTTGTTCGGCATCCCGCGGGCTCACGAAGATGACGCTCGCCGGGCGGTCTACACGGGACTGGGAATCGTCGAGTCGGTTCGCAAGCTGGCTCCTTCCATTCTCGAGAAGCACGGAGTGGACCTTTCGGTAAGGGTTGGCATCCACACCGGCGATGTTGTCGCCGGCGAGGTCTTTGGCATGACCGAGGTGGCCGGCACGATCCCGCATCAAGCCGCCCGCATTCAGACCGAGGCGGCACCGAACTCGGTGGTCATCAGCCGCCAGACCGCCCAGCTGGTGTCGGGCTATTTCGACCTGCGCGACAAGGGTCTCGTACCACTCCGGGGCTTTTCCCAACCGATCGAGCTGTTCGAAGTCCTGCGCCCGCTCGAGGTCGAGGGTCGACTTGAGGCCCTGGGGGGCGCACTAACTCCGATGGTCGGACGACAGCGCGAACAGGCGCAGTTATTTGATATATGGCAAGCCACCAAGGAGGGCGGCGCCCAAGCGGTGTTGATTCGTGGCGAAGCCGGAATCGGCAAGTCTCGCCTCGCCCGTTTCATCCGGGACCTCTCCGCTCGCACCGGGGGTGGTCCCCTGCAAGGAGCGTGCTCTCCCTACTACACCTCGACTGCTTTCTATCCCCTCGCCCGCATGTTGAGTCGCCGCTGCGGACTGAGCCCGGATTCGGCTAACGCCGAGAAGCTGGCCCTGCTCGAGCAAGAAGTCAAAGAGGCCCGGCTCGATCCGGCCAACGTGATTCCCTATCTGGCTCCGATCCTTTCCATCGAATTGGGTCACGAAGGTCCCTATCCATCGCCGCGCCAGGACGCCTCCAAGCTCCGGCAGGCGACAATCGAGAGCTTCAGGCAGTGGTGGGCTGGCCTCGCCGCGGCCGAGGCACGGGTGGTTCTGATAGAGGATCTGCATTGGGCCGAGCCCTCATCACTTGAAGTGATCGAACACGCCCTGGCTGATCTGCCGCCTGGTTTGCTCCTGGTGTTGACCGCTCGCCCCGAGTTCCGCGCCGACGGCTGGGGAGTGAGGTCGACTCTTGTCGACCTCAAACCGTTGGCCCTAGCCGACCGGCACCGCATGATTCGATCGATGAGGGTTGGCGACCTGCCCGACTCTCTCGCCAACGAAATCGCCGAGCGCAGCGATGGAGTGCCTTTATTCGTTGAGGAATTGCTGTGGTCGGTCTGGGACCACGCTTCGGCCGGGGCTGGCACCAACAGAGTGCCCGCAACCATTCGTGATTTGTTGATTGCCCGTCTGGAAGCCGCCAGCCCCAACCCGCAGCTGGCCCAGGCCGCGGCGGTGATTGGAAGCCGGTTCGAAGTCGACCTCCTCAGCGACGTCACCAAGATTCCCCCACCGCAACTGCGGCTTGAGCTCGATTCCCTGGCCAGCAACGGAATCCTCGAGACACAGGGCCTTGGCAATGAGCGACGCTTCGCCTTCCGCCACGCCCTGATCAGAGACGCCGCCTACGAATCGCTACTTCCCGAGTCGGTGCGAATGCTGCATTCCGAAGTCGCCCACGCCCTCATGAGCCGGCTGCGGTCAACCTCTCCTCCCGACCGGGGCGTTATCGCCTTCCACCTCGACCAGGCGGGTCGAACCGAGGACGCGGTCGGGTTCTACGTGGAGGCCGCCCAGGCCGCCCAGGCGACCGGGGCCTATGCCGAGGCGCTCAGCAAGCTCGACCGGGCCCTCGAATTGATTCTTGCCTGGCCCTCTGGCGAGCCGCGGGCGCTCTCCGAGCTGACGGTGAGAGTCTTGAAGGCCGCCAGCCTGGTGGCCACGTCCGGGTATGGCTCCGAGACTGCCCGTCAAGAGTTCGAAACCGCTCTCGGGCTGACCGAATCGCTCGGCCCCCGGCTCGAGAGCGTTGGCGTGCGACTGGCGATCATGGCCTATGCCACCGTCCGCGGGCTGCGGGCCAAAGCAGGCGAGATCATTGAGGGATTGAAGGAGCGGCTTTCACAGGCCAGCACGGACGAAGCCACCTTGTACGGGGCCGAGGTGATCGTCTCGGACGCCCTCCATCAATATGGGTTGGGCAATTATCAAACAGCGCGCGAACAGTTCCAACACGCCATCGAGCTTTTCCGGGCCCGTCCGCCGGGTTTCGACACGTCACCGTTATGGACTCTCCCCAACAGTCCCGAGGTCGCCGCCCATGCTCAACTGGTGCCGGTGCTTTGGGTGCAAGGGGAGAGGGGGGCGGCCGCCCGAGCGGCGACAGAGGCGCTCGAACTGAGTGGCCAGCTGGGATTTCCCGCGGGACCCTTCAGCGAGGCCTACAGCCGGGCCTACCTCGGCTACATGTATCAGCTGGAGGGTGACTCGCAGCGGGCGGTTGAGGAGTTCCGCGCGGTTACCAACCTCGGTACCAGGCACGGGTTCGCGATGTGGGAGGGCCTGGGCTCGATCCACGCCCTCATCGCCGCCGCCCATCTGGAGCTGACTCCGGAGACCGTGGGAGCGATCGGCCACACCCGTCTGCTTTTGCACCAGCTCGGGGTGTCGTCCTTCCAGCCCTACTTCTTGACCGCCCAGGCGGAACTGACTGCCGGCCTGGGCGATCTGCCGACGGCTCTGCATCTGTTCGATGAGGCGGTGCGGATGAGCGATGACATTGAGGAACGCCACTATCTGGCCGAGACCTTTCGCAAGCGAGCCGTGGCCCGGGCGCGGGAGGGGGGCAACGCCCGCGCAGTGGCCGCCGATCTGGTCAAAGCGTTCGAGATCGCTCGCGATCAGAACGCGTACCTGTTTCAAGTGCGAGCGGCGATCGATATGCACCAGCTTCTCGATCCGGGGTCACGGCCCCCGCTGGCGTCGGAAGCGCTGGCTTCGTGGCGATCGGTGCTGGAGTTGTCGTCCGCCTATCCGGAGGCTGAGCAAGCCGAGGCCCTCCTGGCCGCAAATAGATAGTGGCGGAAACGTTTGCTCGCCGTGAGAAGATTGCGATCCTGGGGGGAGGCGTCGCCGGTTTGGCTGCGGCGTGGCGGCTCTCTGAGCCGGGGTGGCAGCAGAGCTTGGAATCGATCACTGTCTACGAGCGGGGATGGCGCCTGGGAGGAAAGGCGGCGAGCAGCCGCGGACCGCATGGACGGATCGAGGAGCACGGCCTCCACGTGTGGCTGGGCTACTACGAAAACGCCTTCCGGCTGGTGCGTCAGCTCTACGCGGAGCTCGACCGCCCGCGGAAGCGGCCAGATGCCCCCTTCCAGATGTGGAACGACGCCTTCAAGCCGGCCAACGACATCGGTCTGGAGGATCTCCATGGCGGCCGCTGGCACCACTGGGTGGCGACCTTCTCCTTAAACGATCGACTGCCGGGCGAGCCTGATGCCGAGAGCGGTCCGATGAGCGTGCTCGCCTTTGTCCGGCAGGCAGTGCGGCTCTTGGCCGACTTCTACGAGTCGCTCGATCAGCCGTCTTCTTGGAGCGGATCGGTCACGCTCAGCGCCAGTCCCATCCCGCCCGGGCGGGAGGAGGACGGAGCGAGGAGGCTGATCGCCTCGATGCTGGCCGCCGCCATCGAAGGCCTCAGTGTGCTGCGGTCTGAGCAACGACTGCTGGCTCGAGACCTGCCGTTTCTGGAACCGCTCGGACCCGCTCTCGACGGAATCCACCGAAGGCTCCACGAGCTGGTGGTGCGGGACGAGGCGGCCCGTCGGTTGTGGTCGCTGGCCGACCTGATCGTCACCACCGTGCGGGGCATCCTCGTTGACGGGCTGCTCACCGACCCCCGGGGATTTGCGGCGATCAACGATGAGGAATACCGCGCCTGGATCAGCCGGCACGGGGCCTCACCCGACACTCTCGACTCGCCCCTGGTCCGCGGGGTGTATGACCTCGTCTTCGGTTTCCAGGAGGGCGACCCGGAACGTCCCCGATTTGCCGCCGGGTTGGGACTGTTTCTCTCGGGCAAGCTCTTTTTCGAGTACCGGGGGTCGATCTTCTGGAAGCTGCAGGGGGGAATGGGCGAAGTTCTCTTTGCGCCCCTGTATGAGGCTCTCGCTGCTCGAGGTGTTCGCTTCGAGTTCTTTTCGCGGGTCGAGAACCTTCGCATCTCGTCTGACGGCACCGATATCGCGGCAGTGGAGATCAGCCGCCAGGTCCGGTTGCCCGCCGGGCCCGACAGCTATCAACCGCTAATTGAGGTCGGCGGCCTTCCCGGTTTTCCCACCACTCCCAACCTGGACCGCGACGAAGGACTGAACTTCGAGTCGATCTGGACCAACGGTCCCGAGGCCAACCTCACCAGGTTGGAACAGGGACGTGACTTCGACCGGATCGTCTTCGCCATCCCCATTGGGATGGTTCCCTACGTCTGTACCGATCTGATCCAACACCATCCCAAATGGCGGTCGATGGTCGATCATCTTGGCACGGTCGCCACCCAGGTCTTCCAGCTCTGGCTTACCGCTGACTATCGACAGCTGGGGTGGGACCGTCCCGGAGTCACCATGACCGGTTATCTCAAGCCCTTCGAGACCTGGTCTTCGATGGAGCACCTGCTGGCTGTTGAGCAATGGCCCGCCGACGATCAGCCCCGTTCGGTGGCCTATTTCTGCAACGCACTGGCCACTGCCGGCCTCCCCGACCGGGAGGATGTCGACTTTCCGAAACGGGAGCATGAGCGGGTGCGGGAAAATGCGGTGACCTTTCTCCAGGAGGGAGTCGGCCACTTCTGGCCGGGGGCGATCGATCCTCGCTCGGGATCGTTTCGCTGGGAGCTGCTGGCCGGGGCCGGTGAAAGAGATGGAGAGGATCGCTTCGACTCACAATTCTGGAGAGCAAACGTCGACCCCTCCGAACGTTACGTGCTCTCGCTTCCGGGCAGCGACAAGTACCGGCTGCGAACCGATCAGAGCGGCTATGACAACCTGGTCTTGGCGGGGGATTGGATCAACTGTGGTCTCAATGCCGGATGTCTCGAAGCGGCGGTGATGTCGGGTTTGCAAGCCGCCAATGCGATTCTCGGGCGGCCGCTGAGCGAGCGGATCGCCGGCTACTACATGGATTGGGACAAGTAGATTCCGAACCCAGCCGAGGGAGGCAGCCCATATCCAATCCCGTAGGAGGCGACGAGTCGCCTGGGGACAAAGCCGTTCGCAACCAAGTCCGGGACGGGGTGGATTGGATTCGCGACCTGGGGTTTCGGTCCGCCTCCGAGGTGGTGGAGAGTTTTATTCGCTTGATGGGTGACGATCCCCGTCCACCAAGCAAGCCGACCGGTAGCGATCACTCCGCTTTCCGCCAGCTGCGGGCCGATCTCGCCCGGGCGGTGGACGCCAACCTCGACCTCGTCCGCCGGGCTTTCGATCTTTATGCGGGGGCGGTCGACAGACTTCTCGGCGGCGATACGGCTGCTGATGGTCGTCATTTCAAGATGCCGGCGGTTCTTCCCGGGCGTGAGGCCGCGTCGACGCTGTGGATTCACAACACGACTTCTGCCGCCGCCTCGAGCCTCCGACTGCACGGATCGGAGCTCGTCAGCCACAACCGGGACACCATCGCCGCAGATGCATGGCGATTCGAGCCGGGGGAGATCGACATCGCCCCGCCCGGTTCCAGCCTGCCAGTGGCGGTCGATCTTGAAGTCAGCGGAGACACCGCGCCAGGGATCTATCGCGGCCATGTCTTCGTGACCAACCTGCCAGGTGAGTACATGACGGTCGAAATCGAGGTGGTGCAGCCGGCGAGCATCAACCAGGAGCAGCGATGGCGGGATCAGCGACGAGCTTCGTAGAAGACACGCTCCGCATCCATCGGGATCGAATCGCCACCGCCCTGGTCCAATATCTGCCCGATCGGGAACCGCGTCGTTGGTTATACGACTTGGTGGCGACCTATCCATCCCGGGTTGGGAAAGGGATCCGCTCCGGCCTCTGCGTGGCGACATGCCGGGCGTTCGGGGGTAGCAGCGAGGAGGCGATGCCGTCGGCCGCGGCGATCGAGCTCTTGCACAACGCCTTCCTGGTTCACGACGACATCGAGGACGGCAGCTTGAGCCGCCGGGGCTTACCTACCCTTCATCGACAACACGGAATGCCGCTGGCGGTGAATGCCGGCGACGGCCTGGCGGTCGTAGGGCTGACACCGCTCCGCGACAACGTGAGGGTGCTGGGCTCGGTGATGAGCGAGCGGGTCTTCGACGAGTTCCAGATGCTGCTTCACCGAACCATCGAGGGCCAGGCGATCGAACTTGGCTGGCGTTCAGAAAACGTGTTGCAGCTGACCCCGGTCGACTATCTGAACATGGTGCTGCTCAAGACCTGCTCATATTCGACCATCTTCCCGTTACGGATCGGAGCTTTGATCGGATCCTGGGGTCGAGCCGACCTCGGTCCGTTGACCCGCTTTGGTTTCCATCTGGGAGCGGCGTTCCAGATTCGAGACGATCTCCTCAATCTCGAGGGGCAGTCGGAGCGATATGGAAAAGAGATCCTCGGGGATCTCTATGAAGGCAAACGGACGCTGATGATCATTCATCTGCTGTCGGTGGTGGGCGAGGAGGAACGAGCTTGGCTTGACTCGTTTCTGGCGGCTGCTCGTGGGAAGCGATCCGCGGAGCAGGTGCAGAAGGTGTTGAAGATGATGAGACAGCATGGGAGCATCGAGTTTGCCCACGAGTTTTCCAGGGGAGTCGCGGCCGCCGCTCGGGAGGCATTTGACGCCGCTTTCGATGGTCTCCAATCAACGGAGGACCTCCGATTCATTCGGGAGTTGATCCCTTACATGCTCGACCGCGACCTCTGATCTCAGCGAGAAGTTGCTTGACGTCGAGTTCCGGACGTCGACCTCTCCGCGGAGGCCTCGGTCGGCTTGGGGTTCACCCGATCGACTAGTTGACAGAGATTCCGGCAAGGCGTAAGTTAACCACTAGGTTAACTGTTGTGGAAGCGCTGGACTTGGACGGACCTTTGGTAGCAATCGCCAACTCGCACCGGCGGGCAATCGTCTCTGCCCTGGGTCTTCAGCCCCGCTCGATCAGTCAGCTGGCCGCAATGGAGAGTCTCTCCCTACCTGCCATCCACAAACACATCCGGGTGCTCGAGGGCGCCGACTTGGTCGTGCGGAAGAAGGTGGGTCGCACCAACTTTCTTGCCCTCAACCGGGCCCCGCTACGGGGGGTGCAGGAATGGCTGGGAGCGTTCAACCCCTATTGGGGAACCGAGCGAGAGACTCTTGAGAACTACGCCCAAAACCTGGGCGCCCGAGACCCTGAAAAGGAGGGGCCGAATTGAAGAAGTACATGTTCCTGTTCCAAGGTGCCTGGGAGATGACCCAGCAGCAGAAGGACGCCTGGGGAGCTTGGTTCGCAGAGATCGGGGAAAGTGTGGTCGACAGCGGCAACCCGTTCGGACCGGGAAGGGAAGTGACCCCCACCGGAAGGCGGGATCTCCCCGTCAACGCCGACGCCACTACCGGCTATACGATTGTCAATGCGGAGAGTATGGAAGCGGCTGAGAAGTTGCTCGAGAACTGTCCCATCCTCACCAGTGTCGAGATCTACGAAGCGATGATGATGTAGCTCGGGATCGTCGGGTCCCGAGCACAATCTTGGCAACGAGGGTCACCGTCCGGTGGCCCTCCTTGCAGCGGGGCTGGCCAACAACAGGCCGAGAGCGCGGTTTGCTCATTTGGTGCTGAGGTTGGGAATTGGTCTGTGTAGAAAAGCACCAAAGTAGACCCCAGCCACGATCAGAAGGCCTCCGATTACCAGGCTGGGGGTGATCGGTTCATCATCTAGCCAGGAGGCGAGGATCACGGTCACAAAGGGTATGAGCACCATCACGTAGGCGGTTCGGGATGCGCCCCAGCGCTGAGCGACGTAGACGTGAAGCAGGAACACCACCACCGACCCGACAGCAGCCACAAAGCCGAGCGCCGCCCAGGTTTCGCCCCTTTGGGGGAGGGCGATCGGATCACCTGCGACCACCGACGCTCCCACCAGCACCACCGCGGCGACCACCATTCCAACGGCGTTCAAAGCCAGCGGATTGGTCGGTGGGAGACGACGGAGGAGTACCAAGGATTGGCCAAAACACAACACGCTTCCGAGAACGGCTAATAACGACAGCACGGGAACCGACCCTTGTAAGAGATCCCGTGAAATCAATCCGACACCGACCAGGCAGATGAGTGTTCCGACAACGATCACTCCTCGAAGTCGCTCCTGGCCTTGGATGACCGCAAGAACCAACGTTGCCAGAGGCACTAGGGCGAGCAACGTCTGGCCGAGTCCGGCACCGATCTCAACCAGGGCGTAGTGGTAGAGGCCGAAAGCGCCGGCGAATTGGAGCAGACCAAAAAGCGCGGCGCCGACCAGAGCCTTTCCACGAGGAATCTCGACCTTGAGCACCGCCGCGACAGCCACGATCAATGCCGCGGCGAAGATGAACCGCAGGGCCGCGCCCCAGAGAGGGGCGAGTTCGCGGTTGGTGAAACGGACCGCCACTGCATTACCGCCGGCGAGAATTGCTTCGACGACAAAGGCAGTCGCTACCAGGCGACCCTGCCGCCTACGAGGCGACAAGATCCACCGATCTCGGGTCGCCTCAGGCGAAGAAATCGTTGATCGCCGACGTGTCGTTGGGGTGATCGTTCACCACCGGCCTCCTTCTGTGGCAACGAGCCGACGCTACACGTGATGGGAGGGGGAGGGAACGTTCGAAGAAGGGCACCCCTCCGGGAGCGGCCGCGGTTGGAATCGATTAAAGAGGCCCAGCCATGCTCTCCAACACGACCAAAGCCAAGCTGGCCGCCGGGGAGGTTGTCCTCGGCAGCTTCATTCGATACCACGACCCGAGCTTCACTGAATATGTAGCGATCCAGGGTTGGGACTTTCTCGTCTTCGATGCCGAGCACGGCACCCTCGAGCCCCATCAGGTTGAAAATCTCGCCCGGGCGACCGAGGTCCGGGGCGTCACTCCGATCGTGCGGGTTCCGACGAACCAGCCTCATCTGATTCTTCGCTACATGGATACCGGGGTTCACGGGCTGCACGTCCCCTGGGTCAACACCACAGATGAGGTTGAAGCGGCCGTGCGCTCGGTCAAGTATCACCCTCGCGGAATCCGGGGGCTGGCCGGGAGCCGGGCTGGTGACTGGGGTATCACCGAGCCATTGGGCGAGTACACGGCCCGCTCCAACCGCGAAACGCTGGTTGTCATCCATATCGAAACCGAAGCGGCGGTAGAGGCGGTCGGGGACTATCTCGCGGTTGATGGCGTCGACGTGATCTTTCTCGGCCCCACCGACCTGTCGCAGTCCTTGGGCGTCTCTGGCCAGCTAGACCATCCCCGGGTGGTGGAAGCGCTCGACCGGGTGGCAGAAATCGTCGTGCCCTCCGACAAGGCGTTGGGCATTTACGTGGGCGATCTAACTACTGCCCGTCAGTGGATCGATCGCGGAGCCAGATATATCGCCACCGGCAGCGATGGGTTCTTGCGACGGGGGATGCAGGAGTACCTCGAGGGGGCGCGCCCATGACCAGAGGCCTCCAACCATGCTGGGTCTAGGGGTCACCGCCGGCGTCGCCCCGCATCTGGCCCGCCACCTGGCGGGCCGTTGTCAGGAGCTCGGCTACCACTCGCTCTGGTCGAACGATGGTGCGGCCCCAGGGTTGGAAACGCTCGCCCACTTCGCCGCCGGGGCGCCACAAATCGAGCTCGGGTTGGGAGTACTAGCCCTCGACCGACACCCGCCCGCCAAGATCAAGGCCGACATCGATCGTCTCGGCCTCGACCCGGCCAAGCTATGGGTCGGCGTGGGGTCCGGCCAGCTGCGACCCCACCTCGAGGCGGTCCGCCGAGCGGTGGGGGAGCTACGCCAATTGCTCCCGGACGGGACTCGGATCGCCGTCGCCGCCATGCGCCCCCGGCTCTGTCGCCTGGGTGGGGAGATCGCCGATGCTGTGCTGCTCAACTGGATGCTTCCCGCGCAGGCGGCAAAAGCCAGGACCTGGATCGAGGAAGGGCAGCGTGAGACATCAGGGAGAAGGCCGGTGCTTGCTACCTACGTCCGCGTCGCCGTCGGACCGGAGGCGGAAGAGCGATTGAGGGCAGAAGAGGGCCTTTACCGGGAGATCAACGAATCCCATCGTCGGCACTTCGCCGCGATGAACGTGGCGGTCGGAAGCGTCGGCATTGCCGCTTCGCGGCGACCCGAGGTCGTGGCCGGCCTTGAGCCTTATCGGTCGGCGGTCGACCTCACCATCGTCAGGGCTCTCGCCACAGGTGACGATGACTCATTGATCGCAGTCGCCGAAGCCGCCGCACCCGGCTGACTACCGGCGGCGGCGGTTGCGGCGGCCATTCCGCGACTGGCGCGATTGCTTGCCCGCCGGGCGAACCGGCGATGGGGGACTGACCGGACGCTCGCCGATGCGGCTGCCTCCATCCACCGACAGCCAACCGTTGTCGGGATCGTGGAGGGCGTCGTGGAAGCCGACTTGGCGTTGGAGCTGGCGCAGCTCGCCGAGCTGATCGGCCATCACCAGCGAGACCACCACCCCGCCCGCCCCGGCCCGGGCCGTTCGCCCGGATCGGTGCAGGTAGTCCTTGTGATCGGCGGGGAGATCGAAATGAACGACGCTGGTGATGCCGTCGACGTGAATCCCGCGGGCGGCCACGTCGGTGGCTATCAAAGCCTCGACATTCTTCTGGCCAAAGGCCTTGAGCGCCCTGGTTCGCTGGCTCTGGCTTCGGCCGCCGTGGATGGCGGCGGCCCTGATCCCGCGCCGCTCGAGGAGTCGGGCGACCTTGTCGGCTCCGTGTCGGGTTCGGGTGAAGACGAGGGTCGGAGTGGAGGAGGAGATGATGTCGGCCGTGATCTCGATGCGATCGTTGGGGTCGACCTGCCAGAAGTAGTGGGCGGCTTCGAGATGGTTGTCATCCCCGCCGACATGGTGGGTGACCGGATCGGTCTGGTAGCGGTGGGTGAGACTTGCCACCTCTTGGTCGAGGGTGGCGGAGAAGAACGCCGTTTGCCGGATCGGGTTGGTCATGTCGAGAAGATGGCGAACCTGGGGGAGGAAACCCATGTCGGCCATGCGGTCTGCCTCATCAACCACCACCAAGTCGACATCGCCGAGTGACACCGCACCTTCACCGATCAGATCGGCCAAGCGTCCCGGGGTTGCCACCAAGACATCGGTTCCCCGTCTGAGGGCAGCGCGCTGGGGCTCGTAGCCGACGCCGCCGTAAACCGCAGTTACCCAGCGCTTGGAGGCTCTGGCGAAGGGGGCCAGCTCCCTCGAGATCTGCTCGGCGAGCTCCCTGGTCGGAGCCAGTACCAGCGCTCGGGGTCGGCGGGCAGTGGCCTTTGCCACCTTGGAGATGAGCGGCAGGCCGAAGGCGAGGGTCTTGCCCGACCCGGTGGGAGCGCGGCCCAGGGTGTCCCGGCCCGCCATCAGGTCGGGGATGGTGGCTTCTTGAATTGGGAAGGGGGTGATGATCCCTTGTTGTTTGAGGATCTCGACATGGCGCGGTGGCACCCCGAGATCGCTGAAAGTTGACATGGACGGACTCCTACTGCCCCGCAGGGGGCGGCGTACGGTGGTGGTTCGATCTCGCGCTACGTACAACTCGCGAGGATCGGAACGCGCCCGTCCGAGGCCGACTTGCGCAACTTTCTAATGACGTAAGCGCCTTGGGATCACCGGACGGTGCGCTGCAAGGCGCTTTCCTCGAGCCGGTGGGGGCTGCTTGTGAAAATTGTAACACAGTCG
>JBOGEW010000361.1:0-3312 GCA_050742075.1 Acidimicrobiia bacterium | reverse complement strand
TGGGTGATGTCCTCACCAGCGACTCCACCGGTATGGAATGTCCGCATCGTCAACTGAGTCCCGGGCTCGCCGATCGACTGAGCGGCCATTATCCCGACTGCTTCTCCGAGTTCGACTGGCTTGCCGGTGGCCAGGGACAGGCCGTAGCACCCCTGGCAGATCCCCAGCGGGGCATCGCACGTGAGTGGGGAACGAACCCGCAACTCGGTGATTCCGGGCGTTGCCGCAATCAGCTGCATCTCCCTCGTCCCGAGGAGAGTTCCCGCCGAGAGCTTGACATCGTCACCCTCGACGATCTTCCGATCGACTTTGACGTCATCGGACAGCACCCGGCCGAAAACGCGGGAGCGGATGTTTCGAATCGGGCGCCCTCGCTCATCGTTGGTGGCGACCCGAATGCTCTTATCCGTCTCGCAGTCGGCCTGCTTGATGATCACTTCCTGGCTGACATCGACCAGTCGCCGGGTCAAATAGCCGGAGTCGGCCGTCCGCAAGGCGGTGTCGGCCAGGCCCTTGCGCACCCCGTGGGTAGAGATGAAGTACTCGAGCACCGAAAGTCCCTCGCGGAAGTTCGAGACGATCGGCCGGGGGATGATGTCCCCCTTGGGGTTGGCCACCAGTCCTCGCATCCCGGCGATCTGACGCACCTGCAGCATGTTCCCTCGAGCACCGGAGCCAACCATCATGTCGAGGGGGTTGAACTTCTCGGACTTGAGGTTCGCCTCCATCGCGTCCTTCACGTCGTCAGTGGCCCTGGTCCAAATCTCGATCAGCTCCTGGCGGCGCTCCTCTTCAGTCATCACGCCCTTGAGGAACTGCTGCTGCACCTTGTCGGCCATGTTCTCGTACCCAGAGAGAATCTCCGCCTTGTTGCTCGGCGTCTTCACGTCCTCGAGGCCGATGGTGAGACCAGCCTTGGTGGCGTAGCGGAACCCGAGATCCTTGATGGCATCGAGAGTGGTCGCTACGTCCGAACGCGGGTAGTGCTCAATCACAACCTCGATCAGCCGACCAATATCGCTCTTCTTGAGCGCCGAGTTGATGTACGGGAAATCAACGGGAAAGGCAGAGTTGACCAACGCCCGACCCAAGGTCGTCTCGAATAGCTTCGAGCCGTCGACCGGCTCGTCCGTAATCAAACCCCTCAGCGCGGTCTTGAACTGCTCGTGCCGTTCTGGGGTTCCCGCGCGCTCTCCGACCCGCAATCTGATCGGCATGTGGAGTACCAGCTGTCCGAGGTCGTAGGCCATGCCCGCTTCCTCGACGGTTCCAAAGGCGCGAAGGTCACCGTTGGCCTCGACCGACTCTGAGAGGTAGTACATCCCGATCACCATGTCCTGAGACGGGGTGATGACCGGCCGGCCGTTGGAGGGACGGAGCACGTTGTTGGTCGACATCATCAGCACCCTGGCCTCGGCCTGGGCCTCGGCTGAGAGCGGAAGGTGAACCGCCATCTGATCACCGTCGAAGTCAGCGTTAAATGCCTCACAGACCAAAGGGTGAATCTGGATGGCCTTGCCCTCGACCAAGACCGGCTCGAAGGCCTGAATTCCGAGACGGTGCAGCGTGGGGGCGCGGTTCAGAAGCACGGGATGCTCTTGGATCACCTCGGAGAGAACGTCCCACACTTGGGGACGCTGCCGCTCCACCATCCGCTTGGCAGACTTGATGTTCTGGGCGTGGCCCTTTTCCGCCAATCGCTTCATCACAAAAGGCTTGAAGAGCTCGAGCGCCATAACTTTGGGAAGTCCGCACTGGTTGAGCCGGAGCTGGGGTCCGACGACGATTACCGAGCGGCCCGAGTAATCGACCCGCTTTCCGAGCAGGTTCTGACGGAACCGCCCCTGCTTTCCCTTCAACATGTCCGAGAGCGATTTCAGGGCGCGGTTGCCCGGCCCGGTCACGGCTCGTCCACGGCGGCCGTTGTCGAAGAGGGCATCGACTGCCTCCTGCAACATCCGCTTCTCATTGTTGACGATGATCTCGGGAGCGCCGAGGTCGAGCAGTCTCTTCAATCGGTTGTTGCGGTTGATGACCCGTCGATAGAGGTCGTTGAGGTCGGAAGTAGCGAACCGTCCGCCATCGAGCTGAACCATGGGGCGGAGATCCGGTGGAATCACCGGAACCGTTTCCAGGATCAGGTCGCGAGGCCGGTTCTTTCCTTCCCAGAAAGGCCGCACCACCTTGATTCGCTGGGTCGCCCGCTGTCGCTTCTGGGCTGAGTTGGCTCCGAGATCCTGTTGCAGCTTGGCCAGTTCGTCATCGAGGTTGAGATGGTCGAGCAGGTTCTTCACCGACTCGGCTCCCATCCCGCCCTTGAAATACTGGTCGTAGCGATCGGAGATCGCCCGCCAGAGGGGCTCGGACTCCACCAGGGTCTTCGGCTCCATTTTGCCGAAGATGTCGAAAGCGTCCTGGATCAGCTCGATCTCGCGCTTGGCCCGCTCTTCTCGCTCGCGCATCTCCTTTTCGACCTCGCGCCGACGGGCCGAGATCTCCTGGCCTTTGGCTCCGCCCTCTTCCATCTGTGCGAGCTCGACCTCGAGCCGCTCGAGGCGCTGCTCCTTCCATTGGTCGAACTCGTCCTGGATCACCTGCTTTTCGGCCTGGAGATTCTCCTCGAGCTCGGAGAGGTCCTTGTGCCGCTTGTCGTGTTCGACATCGGTGATGAGATAGGCAGCGAAGTAGATGACCTTCTCGAGTTCTTTCGGTGACATGTCGAGCAGGTATCCGAGACGGCTGGGGACACCCTTGAAGAACCAGATGTGGGTGACCGGTGCGGCCAACTCGATGTGGCCCATGCGCTCCCGGCGCACCTTGGAGCGGGTCACCTCGACCCCACACCGCTCACAGATGATCCCCTTGTAACGGATCCTCTTGTACTTGCCGCAGTAGCACTCCCAGTCCCGCTGGGGACCGAATATGCGCTCGTCGAAGAGACCTTCCTTCTCGGGTCGGAGGGTCCGGTAGTTGATCGTTTCCGGCTTCTTCACCTCTCCGTACGACCAGGCGCGCACCTGGTCGTTGGAGGCGAGGCCGATCCTCAGCTCATCGAATATCTGCTGTGCCATTGGTTAGCTGTCTTCTCTCACTCGTAGTTCAATATCTTCAACAACTAGCTATTCCGCTTTTCTTGCCGGCGGACTTTGGCCGAGAGTCTCCTCTCGTCCGCCGTGGTCTCACTCCGGGGGTCGAACTCATGTCATCCATTATCCGGCTCATCGGTCGGCCAAACAGACGCCGGTCCGCCGGGGCTGCCGCCTGTATGCCGGCGGACTTTGGCCGAGAGTCTCCTCTCGTCCGCCGTGGTCT
>JBOGEW010000360.1:0-2939 GCA_050742075.1 Acidimicrobiia bacterium | reverse complement strand
GTTCCCGATTCCCGCGGTGATGCAGGCGGCGAGGGCATGGAGCAGGAACTCCACCGGTGTCGGCGCCTTATCGGTCCCAACGAGCTGGGTTGGATGGTCGGCTGCGAAGGTGTGGGCCTGGTTGTGAGTGAGCTCGGTGCCGAGCCCAAAGAACCCATGGATGGTGCTCTTCGAGTTGGTGCCGCTTACCCATTGATTGGTGGCCCGGAACTGCCACTTGGCCGCTTCCGGTTGGGCCTTGACTGCGTCGAGCGCCCCGAACAGTGCTGCGGTGTCGACCCCGTTTCTCATACTGATTGTCGTCATGTATATCCCTTCGAAACTGTGATTGGTCGGCCGATCGACCGACTGGGTGGACAAAAAAGGTTGCAAACCTCTACATGAAAGGCCTCCTAGATCAGTTCGGAGATGAGACGAGCGGCGCGGGCGGCGCCGTCAGTCTCGACGGGCAAGTAATCGATCTCCCGGGTCAACTCAACGGCCATCGCCCCAGCAATGTCCTCGGGATCGCTCTGGTCGTACTCCATGAAGTGACCGGCGCGGTGGCGATCGAGCCGATACCGAACGTGGTGGTTCTGCTCGAAGTGGTTGCGTAACGGGAAATAGAGGAAAGGTCGGCGAGCGGCGGCGAGCTCCATAGTGGTAGTAAGCCCACCTTGGACGACTGCCAGATCGCACACCGAGAGATGACGGTGGAGTCGGTCGACATAGCCCACTACCTCCACCCCCTCAGGAACATCAAGGGATTCGGGCATGATGCGAGGCCCCGCCACCACCACCATTCGCAGGTCCGGAATCTCTTTCGCAGCGTACGGATAGGCCGCGATGACTTTTTCGAGGAGAGCCTTGCCGACTCCGGAGCCACCCACGGTGACGAGGCAGACCTTCTCGCCTTCCCGGTAACCGAGTTGCTGGCGCATCTCAGCCACTTCGTCGGCCGTTGGCGGAGTAAAACCGGTGATGTAGCCCGAAAAGGCGAAATGCTCCATCGTCCACTCTCGAATGCCCGGAAGCCCGGGCCCGAATGATTCCGGAATCACGTCCTCGGGGTTGCCGACGAAGACCGATCGGTCCCGAATTCGGGGGAAGCGAGCGATGTGCTCGATCATCTCGGCGTTGTAGT
The DNA here is from genome assembly GCA_050742075.1 of Acidimicrobiia bacterium. Taxonomy (GTDB): domain Bacteria; phylum Actinomycetota; class Acidimicrobiia; order Spongiisociales; family ZC4RG35; genus JACCTH01. Next base: position 1,816 of record JBOGEW010000360.1, on the reverse strand, counting down.
CGGCCGTCAGATAAGCCTCGCGCTCGCCGCCCTCGGGCATGGGCAGAAAGCCGACGAAGTCCGTCATCCAGACGTGGGCACCGCGTTTGAGCTCGGGGTTCTCGTGCCAGAAGTGGTCGATGTCCCAGGCCTCGTCGGCGATGACGACGTCATATTCCCCGTCCTCGACCACTTCCTGAAAAATCATGAAGTTGGCAACCAGGATCTCGTCCATCCGCCGCAGTGCCTGGAACGCGTTGAGGTCATGGCCGGCGGCTTCCGAGGCCCAATGGGCGCTCTCGCTTACCAGCCAACGGCTGGCGGGGTGGATGATGTGGCCTTCGGACTCCAGGACGTCGGTGACCGGTGGCTGTGCCAGCCATTCGATCTCGAGGTCGGCGTTGACCTTGGCTAACTCATCGGCGATTGCCACATCCCGGCGGGCATGGCCGAGACCGATCGGCGACGAGACATAGAGCGCCTTGCGGGGCCGGTTGCGGCCCCGGGTCCAAGTCCTTGATTGCATGGGAGTGCCTCCAATCGAATCGACGAAGGAGCTGATATGCCGGTTGACGAGGACGGGTTCACGACCCGGCGCCAGGTGTCCCACACCCTCCATCAGGACGAACCGTCCACCGGTCAGCTCTGCCACTCGCTGACCGCGGGAAGACATTTGACAGCGATCCTCGGAGCCATGCAGAACCAATACCGGGCATCGCAGCGACCGGCAGAGTTCCTCGGATTTCTCCGTTGATGCCCCCGGTGCCTCCTCCTCGTCACCTTGGATCATCGTTTCGGGGTCGGTCTCGAGTGCCCACTCCACCATGTCCTCGACAGGCTTCGTCGAGTGCGGCTCGACCCCCAGGGTGGTAAACCAGAAACGGATCCAGTTCTCGTATCCGCCCCGTCTCCAGTAAGCCGGGTTGCACATCAGCCAGCCTTGGGGATCCTCGAGGTCTTCATCCCAATGCCGGGCCACCTCGATCCAATTGGCGTTGGGATCGCCTAATCCGGGGATCCCGGGGGCGATGGCAACGATCCCTGAGATCAGTTCGGGGTTGGCCGCCGCCGTCAAGAAGGCCCAGTAGTTGGCATGGCAGTGAGCCACAAGAACCGTCTGAGCCGCATTCACTTCCTTGATTACGGCGGTGATGTCGGCGACGATCTCTGATGGCAGATAAGCGCCGGAGGTGCGCGGTCGGTCGGAAAGACCATTGCCTCTCCCGTCCATCGTCACCACCCGGAAATGTCTGGCGAGGTGATGAACCTGGCCCTTCCAGCACCGAGAGTGAGTAATTGGAGATGGCGGAACAAGAAGAATCGTCTGGTCGCCCTCTCCATGAACCTCATAGGCGACCTTGACCCCATTGCGGTCAACGATGCCCTCGTGGTCGGGGAGTCGGGCTCTCATGGTGCCCCGACTGGCAAGCAGACCCGCTCGACGAATTCCCTGATGGCCAGGTTGACCCGAACTGGATCCCGGGCCTGTGGGAGGTGACCTCCGCCCTCGATCAGAAGAAGCGTTCCGTTGGTCGCCTCCGCGAGTTTTCTTCCGGCATCGACCACCAAGATGTGATCATCGGTGCCGTGGATAACGAGCACCGGACAACGAATGGCCTCCAGCACCGAGCGCTCTTCGTCGCCTGAAATCTGCGGGCCGAGTTCGCTGGCGATCAGGGTCTCGGGGTCGGTTTCAAGGGCCCAGGAGACTGCGTCTTCTTTTTGTTTGGTGGAGTGGGGTTCGGAGAAGATCTCGGAGAAGAAGAATTCCGCGAACCCTGGATAGTCCCGACGCCAATAGTGCTTGTTGTACTTGGCCCAGCCCTCATCCGTCTCG
>JBOGEW010000359.1:0-9298 GCA_050742075.1 Acidimicrobiia bacterium | reverse complement strand
GGGAGTGGGAAACGCCCCCTCCGTCGCCACGACCCCCTCCGTCGCCTCCGGCGACGGGGGAGGAAACACAAAGACCCTGTTTCTCCCCCCCAGGGGGGAGCGCCGGCGAAGCCGGGAGAGGGGCGCTTAGAAGATTTCGGGGCACCAGGGAGCCGGGTCCCAAGAGAACATGGCGTCGGCACGGGCCAGGGCCTGGTGATCTCCCGAGAGGCGTCCGGCGCGGGCGAAGCTCCGCAGGCGCGACCAGCCGAGGTAGACAGCCCCCAGGTCCTCGAAGTCGAGAACGATCTCGGGCTCGCGATCGGTCTTCGAGCACGACGCTCCTTCGGGTCCGGCCTCGAGAAGCAACGTATGCACCCGACCATCGAGGGGGTCGTGGGCTTCGATCACCAACTCGCCCTCCACCGAGTAGCGGCGAGAGGCGAGCGCCTTGACCGGATCATGCAACCGCACCCAAATCCCGTCGCCCGGACGCAACGACGTGCTCCGGGGCGCCGCCAGGAAATTGAAAAGCGGGTCTTGAGGGGATCGAAGATTGGCGGTGACCTGGTTCGCGAGGTCATGGTTGAGGATGAAGGCCCAGAGGCCAGACCACGACTCCGGCGTCTCTGCCACGAGGTCGCTGACAAGAACCTCGCCGCTCGGATTACCTGCGGTCCACTTTTCCTTCTGGCGGTAGATCACATAGCCATCGCCGTGGCTCGTCACCCCAAAGCGAAGGCTCGTGGCCCCATCGCGCTCACCTTCGGGATCGAGGAACCAGCGTCCCGACCACCAGTCCTCGGTGCGGGCGTACATTCCCGGCCAAATCGGCCTGATCTTGTCCTGGATGGCTGGCAGCAATATTCGCGCTTGGTTCGACGTGATCAGTTCTACCGACGCCGGTTCTGGCGCCAGTCGATGAAAACGTCGGTGTGCTGTCGGCGCCGTGATGTCGACCGCGCTGGAAGCGGTCCCGAAGCCAAAGCGGCCATAGATCGAAGACTCCGATGCCCAGAGGGCGGCAATCGGCTCCTCATGCTCGGCGACATCATTGAGATGGGCGAGCATCATCCTTCGCAGCAGGCCCTGGCGGCGATGCGAGGGAAGTACCGCGACCATCGACGTGCCGCCGGCCGGCAATACCGCTCCCGGGACCGTCAGTTGCAGGGAGAAGGCGCCCAGGGTGGCGACCATCGTCTCCCCTTCGTAGGCGTTGCGGGAGCGCTCGGGCTCCCACAAGCTATTGAACCGATCGATCGTCTTCTCATTCGGGTCGAAGCCGAAGGCGTGACCCATTACCCGCCGGAAGGAGGCCGCCTCTTGTGGGGCCGCCGGACGAATTTCGAATGTCATCGTTCAGGTGCCGGCGTCGGCGATTGCCTGGGCGAAGGCGGTAACCGCGGCATCGAAAGCAGCCACCGCGGTCCTCCGTGCTTCTCCGGTGTCGGGACTCGGTGCCCGCAAGCCGGCGAGGGAATTATTGGCGGCCTCCGCCGCCTGCTGGGCAGCGGCAGCAATGGCGTTATGGGCCTCGGTCAGAGCGGGGGGAGGTGCTACTCCGCTCAACTCCGCCGCCAAGGCCGACGCTCCCTCGGCCACGGCGACAAAAGCGTCTTCCGCCTGATCGAACGTGATCGTGCGGGGGTTGGCGTCCCATCCGCTGTTGGCCGCAGCCAGCTGGGTTTGCATCTCCGTCATCCGGGTCTGATAGGGGGCAAGGCTGTCAAGGTAGGCCCTGGTCGCCTCGTCGACGATGACCGGCCGAGTAGTGGTGGTGCCGTCGCCGGTGGTCGAAGTCGAGACTCCGGTGGTGGTGCTGCCCTCGTTTCCGGAATCCTGGGCTGCGGACGGCAACTCCCTTACAAACAGGTAAGTGAAGGCCACCATCGCCAAAACCACCAGGGGAAGCATCCACCGCCCAGGCTTGGGGTCGTAATTGGTCGGAGCCGTCATGAGTCGGTCAAGGGTAGTGAAGCGGCACGAGTTTCCCCTCGATGGCAGGCGACTCGGCCAAGGGTCTTGAAGGCGGCTGCAGGCGTTTGTAGTTTCGGGCAATGAGCGAGCGCTCCCATGACGACGAGGAGTTCGAACGCATCCCCTGGGATCACCTCGGTTCGTCGGCCCCTTCGCGGCCTGCCAACTGGCGCCTGGCGGCGTATGGCCTGGCGGGGGCGATCGCCGTCGCCGGGATCACCGCTTCGCTTGTCTCCGGGGCTGATCCGATGCCACCCGCCTCGACCACGGTCGGGGGGGTCGCGTCCCCAACCTCGCCTGTGACCACCGTCCCGATCATCTCGACGACCTCAACGGCTGTGAGCGAAGCTGACCTTATGGCGATGCCGGAGAGCCTGGTGGCGGGCGAAGCCGCCGCCTGGGCCGAGGTGCTGACGGAGAGCTATTGGGGAGTCGATGGCACCGGCGCCTCGACCCTGGCTCCGTACCTGCCCCCCGATTCGCCCCTTCCTGCTCCTGCGGAGGGGCAACGGATCTTCGTCGAATCGGTGCGGGCGATCTCGGTAACGGAGGAGAGCCCGGGTCTTTACCGGGTGGTGGTGCGGGCGAGTTTGTTGTCCGCTACCGGGTCCGAGGAATATCAGCGCCTCCCGGCCCGGGCGCTGGCGTGGACCTTGCGGTGGCAACGGGAGGGGTGGCGTCTCCTCGACCTTCCCGAGCAGATCGACCTACCTCATCTGTTGCCGGCGGAGCGGCTCCCGACCGCCGAAATTCCCGAGGTCATCCGATCGGCCGCTTCCCAGGAAGGGTCGGTGCTCGTCGGGGGACCGGTTGGCGACCTCTGGCGGGTCGTGATTGCTGTGCCCGACTCCGCCGGCGGCTCGTGGCCCACCGTTCGATGGTTCTCCCCGGACGGAGTCGCGGTCGCCGGATAGCGCTTACAACATTCGATCGAGAAGTCGATCGCGATCGAAGAATTGGTGCTTGATCACCAGTCCCACATGGAGGGTGAACACCACGAAGAAGACGAGATGGGTGACGATGTGACCGGCTTCGAAGGCATCCTCCACATCGCTGTCGTCGAATGCTTGCCAGATCTCGATCTCACCGATGAAGGGCAGCGGTCTTTCATCCGCCACTGCCAGGGCCAAACCCGAGAGCGGAATTGCCAGTACCAGGACGTAGAGAAGCCGTTCCACCACGTGCGAATAGCGGCGCTCGAAAGAGGAGAGCGTCGGGGCCCAGGGCGGGAGCGCCTGGTGTCGTCGCCAAACAATGCGTAAGACAGAAAGGATCAGAATCGTCATCCCGAGCGAGGCATGGATGAGGAACAATCGGCTCTCGGAAAGGTCGTCCTCGTCGAGTTCTGCGAGCATGTAGCCCACCACGAACTGGCCGGCCAACAGGAAGAAGATTCCCCAGTGGAAGAGCTTGGTGACCGGGTGATATTCGCTGGCCGGTGAACCGTCCAAACCGGCTAGCCGAAGTGGTCGGTGAGGATGTCGGTGGCAGCGGGGATGATCTCACCCCAGTCCGCCTCCGCCGTCTTCGAGATCGTCACGAAGTCGGCTGTTAGAAACACACTCGTGACTCCCGGCAGCGCCAGTAGACCCGAAGCCATTTCGTTGTCGGTGGGCTGGGAGGGAACAAAAGTGGCCGGCCCGCCGACAGGTTTGCCGATGGTGAACTTGACAGCGTTGGGGTTGGGAGTGGGATCTACCTGCATGACTCGATTCTGCCCATGAATTCGAAGAATGTCGTTGGCGTCGACGTCGGCGGGACCTTTACCGATTTCGCCCATTGGGACGGGACGAGCCTCCGCACAAGCAAAGTCGGGACCACTGTCGACCAAAGCCAGGGGATCGCCGCAGGCCTTGCCACGGCGCAGGTTCAACCTCAGTTGTTGCTACATGGAACGACAGTGGCGACGAACGCTTTGTTGCAGCGAAAGGGCGGTCGCACGCTTCTGGTGACCGACCGCGGGTTCGAGGATCTGATTGAGATTGGCCGGCAGGTTCGACCCTCGCTCTATGACTCGGATGCTGATCGATCTGCCGCCCTGATCTTGCGGGACAATCGCATCGGATGGGATTCCGAAGAAGCGCTTTTGCGACAGATCGACGCAGCTGCGCCGGAAGCGGTCGCGGTGGCCATGTTGAATTCCTTTGTCGACCCTGGATCCGAACAAGACATCTCGCAGGCCATCGCCAGCCGCTTTCCCACGCTGCCGGTGAGTGTGTCCCATGAGGTCAACCCCGAGTTTCGGGAGTACGAACGAGTCGCGACGACGGTCCTCAATGCCTATCTACAGCCCGTCGTGGCGCGATATCTGAGCGCTCTCGAGGAGCGGTTGGATGCGGAGCGCGTCCTGGTGATGAGATCCTCGGGCGGCCTGACCTCTATCTTTGGTGCCACCGCGCTGGCGGCGTCGATCCTTCTCTCAGGTCCGGCTGGCGGAGTTGTTGCGGCCGCGAGATGCGGGGGAGCTCATGGTTGGAAGCGGGTCATCTCCTTCGACATGGGCGGAACCTCAACCGATGTTTCTCGGATTGAGAACGGTGAGCCGCAAATGGCGGGCGAGCGCATCCTCGACGGGTTGGTGTGCCGAATGCCCTCGGTCGCCATTCACACGATCGGAGCTGGCGGGGGTTCGATCGGCTGGGCCGATCAGGGGGGAACTCTCCGGGTCGGACCCCATAGTGCCGGTGCGGTTCCGGGACCGGCATCGTATGGACGAGGTGGTCGGGAACCTACCGTCACCGACGCCAACCTTCTCGTTGGCCGCCTGGGATCGGATATGGAGTTGGCCGCCAGGACTGTGCTTCGTTTTGACTTCGCTAGAGCGGCCCTCGCTGTCCTGGGCGAGAAACTCGGACTCGATCCGATGGCCGCGGCGACTGGCATTCTCGAGATCATCAACACCCACATGGAGGGGGCCGTGCGCCGGGTGACAATCGAAGAGGGTGCTGATCCGCGCAGTGCAGCGCTGCTGGCATTCGGGGGAGCAGGTGGCCTGTATGCGACCCGCGTCGCTCGCGGCCTGGGGATGCCGGCGGTCCTGGTCCCGCCCCATGCCGGGGTGTTCTCTGCCCTAGGCCTACTCCTCTCCCCCCAGCGTCAGGACGTGGTGCGGACGGTGCGCCTGCGCCCCGACCTGAGCGATCTCGACCACAACCTTGCCCAACTCGAGGAGCAGGCAGGCCGAGGAATGAGGGCGTCCCTCGGAGCCTCGCCGTCGTCGCTGATGGCAAGTGTCGATGCGCGGTATCGCGGCCAGTCACACGAGACCAACGTCGCCTACGAGCGAGGGGCGGGCGCTGAGCGATTGCGCGCCGACTTCGCTACTGCCCATCGGGTTCGAAATGGGTTTGTTCTGGAAGAGCATGAGGTCGAGGTGGTGACACTCCGGGTCGCCGCTACCGCCCCTTCGGCGTTGACCTGGGACGATCTGACGTTCCGTCCGGAGCCGGGAGAGCCTCGCCTCGGGGAACGGACGGCGGCCGATGGTTCCGAGATCGCTCGTTGGTGGCGACCCGCAATTGCAGAAGGATCAGCGATCGAGGGCCCGGCGCTCATTGAGGAAGCAGAAGCCACGACCTTCGTGGATCGCGGCGAAAGGGCGAGGGTGCTCGGTGACGGCACTCTCGAGCTCACATGGTGACCAGTCCCATCGCCCTCGAGGTGTTTCGCTACCGGATCGCAGCGGTGGCTACAGAGATGGGCGATGTCCTGCGGCGTACCGCCCATTCGCCCAACATCAAGGAGAGGGCTGATTGCTCGGTGGCGATCTTCGAGCCCGGCGGCGAGATGATCGGTCAGGCCGAACACATTCCGGTCCACCTCGGATCGATGCCGGCATCGGTGGCGGCGATCATCAATCGGTTCGATCCCCAGCACGGCGCCCAGTACGCCGTCAACGATCCCTATGCCGGTGGCACCCATCTCAACGACCTGACGCTGGTGCGCCCGGTGTTCGTCGACCGAGTGCTCGTCGCCTGGGTAGCCAATCGGGCCCATCACGCCGACGTCGGTGGAGACGCTCCCGGCTCGATGCCGGCGGCTGCGACCCGCCTGTCCCAGGAGGGCTGCGTCGTCTCCCCGGTCTTGGCGGTTGTCAATAGTCGCTGGCAGGAAGAGTTTCGCTCACCGTTCATCAATGCGACCCGAACCCCCGTCGAGCGAGCTGGTGATCTCGCCGCCCAGCTCGGCGCCAACGAAGTCGGCGCCGCCCGCATCACCGAACTGATCGGGGCAGATCTCAACGCCTTCAGACGCTCCTCGATAGCCCTCCTCGACTACGGCGAGCGTCGTATGCGCTCGGCGCTCACCGAACTTCCTGCTGGGTTGTATCGATTCGAAGACGTGATGGAGTTCGGAGACGTCGACCTCCCCATCCACGTGGCCGTAAGGATCGAGGACGGACTTCTCGAGGCCGACTTCTCGGGAACCCATGCCCAGGTAGAGGGAAACTTGAATGCAGTCGAAGCAGTGACGCGATCGTGCCTCTACTTCGCCGTCCGGGTGGCTACCGACCCGACCCTCCCTGCCAACGGCGGTTGCTATCGACTCCTCCATCTGCAGGCTCCGCGAGGTTCGCTGGTCAACGCCGAGCCCCCGGTGGCAGTGGCGGCGGGAAACGTCGAGACCAGCCAGCGGATCGCCGACGTCCTCCTCGGAGCCCTCGCTCAGGCGGCGCCCAACCGGGTTCCGGCCGCCGGGCAGGGAACGATGAACAACGTTCTCATCGGCAATGACCGTTTTGCCTACTACGAGACCCTGGCAGGCGGCCAGGGTGGCCGGCCTCACAAGCCCGGACAGTCGGGAATCCATACCGGCATGACCAACACCGCGAACACACCGATCGAATCCCTCCACATGCACTATCCGTTCCGGGTGACGCGTTACACACTTCGCCAGGGGTCGGGAGGAGCGGGCATGCACGCTGGCGGGGAAGGACTCGAGCGCGAGATCGAGTTTCTCGAAGAGGCCGAGCTCTCGCTTATCGGCGAGCGACGCCGCCACCGACCGTGGGGCCTCGCCGGCGGTGAGCCCGGTGCTAGCGGAGAGGACTGGCTGCTCCGCTCAGCTTCGGCACCCGAGCGCCTGCCGGGCAAAACGACTCTTACGGTTCGGCCGGGGGATCGCCTTCTGGTTCGAACCCCGGGAGGCGGAGGCTGGGGCAGGCAATAGGCTGGTTCCGTGATCGAGGAATTACGAGCCGCTCTTTCTCCGGAGCGGGTCATGGAGAGCAAGCTCCAGCTTCATCTCTACGGGCGCGACGCCGGGGTCTATCGGGGGAATCCCTCGGTTGTGGTCATGCCCGAGACCACCGGGGAAGTAATCGAAATCGTCAGGATCGCAGGCCACCATGACGTTCCGATCGTCGCTCGGGGGGCCGGCACCGGCCTCGCCGCCGGCGCGGTCCCGACCGAGGGTGGCATCGTTCTCGTCACCACTCGCATGAACCAGATCCACGAGATCGATCCCGTCAAAAAGGCGGCCTGGGTAGGGCCGGGAGTGATCAACCTCGATCTCTCCACGGCCGCCGCTCCCTTCGACCTCTACTTCGCCCCCGATCCGTCGTCGCAGGCGGCCTGCACGATCGGCGGCAACGTCGCCAATAACTCCGGTGGACCGCATTGTCTCGCCGAAGGCTCAACGGTCAACCATGTTCTCGCTCTCGAGGTCGTTCTCCCCGACGGGTCTCTCGAGGTCTTCGGATCGGAGGCGCCGGATCCCATCGGGCTCGACTTGAGGGGAGTAATGGTCGGCTCGGAGGGCACCCTCGGTCTTGTCACCCGCGCCCTGGTGAAGCTGACCCCGATAGCGCCCGACATTCGCACGTTGCTCTGTTCGTTTTCCTCGATTTCTGACGCGGCGGCCACTGTGTCAGGCGTCATTGCCCGCGGCGTGGTGCCGGCCGCGCTGGAGATGATGGACCAACGGATCGTGCAGGCGGTCGAGAACTGGCTTCATGCCGGCCTCCCAATCGATGCGGCAGCCATCCTGTTGGCAGAGGTCGTGGGAGAAACGGCCGGGGTCATCGCCGAGGCCGAGCTCATCGCCGAGGTCGCCCGGGCCAACAACGCCCTCGAGGTGAAGGTCGCTGCCAGCGATGACGAACGTGCCCTGCTCTGGAAATGCCGGAAGTCGGCCTTCGGCGCCGTTGCCCAGGCGGCGCCCAACTACTACCTCCACGACACGGTGGTCCCCCGTACTCGTTTGGTGGAAACAATGGCCAAGGTATATGAGATCGGGCATCGGCACGACCTCCTGATGATGAACGTGTTCCATGCCGGTGATGGCAACCTCCACCCATTGATGATGTTCGATGCGTCCGTACCGGGAATGATCGAGCGGGTGCAAGCAGCCGCCGATGAGTTGGTCGAGGTCTGCGTGGCAGCGGGCGGCGCCCTTTCGGGGGAACACGGAATCGGGCGGGAGAAAAGGGACCTGATGCCGCTCATGTTCAATACCGCCGACCTCGATGCCCAGGCGCGGGTCAAGGAGACCTTTGATCCCGACGGCCGCTTCAACCCCGGAAAGATCTTGCCCACGGGATCCCGCTGCTTCGATCAGAGCGGTGCTCTTCCACCTGGAGCATGGGTGTGACGAGTATTGGAGCCGCCTCGGCGAGCATCGCCCGCCGGCTCGAGGCACCCATCGATGTCGAGCACCGACACCCAGCCACCGTCGAGGAACTGGCACAGACGCTTGCCCGGGCGTCGGCCGAAGGTCGTACGGTCCTCGTCTGGGGTGGTGGCACCCATCAGGGTTATGGCTATCCGGTGGAGCCCGATCTGGTGGTCTTCACCGACCGGCTGTCCACGATCGTCGAGTGGGAACCCGACGATCTCACTGTCGTTGTCGAGGGGGGGATGGCGGTGGCTGATCTCGAGGCACGGTTGGCCGACCGGGGCCAGACTGCGGTTCTGGCCGAGATGCCAGGGCAGGGCAGCGTGGGTGGAGCCCTTGCGGCCGGCATCTCCGGCTATCGCCGCGGTCGCTTCGGGCCGACCCGCGATCGCATCCTCGAGGTGACGCTGGTCACGGGAGACGGTCGAGTCGTGCGGGCGGGTGGGCGGGTAGTGAAGAACGTGACCGGCTACGACCTGCCAAGGCTCGCCGTCGGATCGTTCGGCCGCCTGGGCGTAATCGTCTCCGTGTGTCTAAAGCTCTGGCCGCTTCCCCCAACCGCCGCCACGGTCACCTTGAACGGCGACTTCAACGGCGAGGTATATCGCCCCTTGGCCGTATTGCAGGAAGCTCAAGGTACGAGCGTCTATCTCTCCGGCACTGAGGAAGAAGTCGCCGCCCAGGTGGTACGCCTTCCAGGTGAGAGCAGGCCGGGCTTGATCTGGCC
>JBOGEW010000358.1:0-2858 GCA_050742075.1 Acidimicrobiia bacterium | reverse complement strand
ACCCTGGGCAATATCGCGGGCGCCCATGGCGTGTCGGTCAATGATCTTGCTCAAGCCAACGGCATCGGCAATCCGGACCTGATCAGAGTTGGACAGGTTCTCGTCATCCCCGGAGGTCAGGGGGGTGGAGGAGCAGTCCACGTCGTCATAGGCGGCGACACCCTCGCCGGTATCGCCGCTCACTTCGGCACCACTGTTGCGGCCCTGGTCGAGGCCAACCAACTCACCAACCCAGATCTCCTCCGCGTCGGCCAAGAACTGAGTCTTCCCGCGGCCAGCACTTCGAACACCGCGATACCGGTGCCAGCAGATGCTCAGTCGCACACGGTCGCCGCCGGGGAGACCCTGGCCCAAATCGCCGCTCGATACGGCATCGCTGCTGAGACTCTTGCTGCCGTCAACGGCATCACAGATCCTTCCCTGATTTATGTCGGGACGACGCTGCGGCTCGCCGGGCCGGTGGCACCCGAGGTGGCAGTCTCTCCGGTTGGCGGCGCGGTTCACGTCGTCGCCGCGGGCGAGAATCTCAACTCGGTCGCCGCCCGCCATGGGACGTCTGTGTCGCAATTGGTGTCCACCAATGGGCTCGCAGATCCGAATCTGATCCGCGTCGGACAAGAGCTCACTATTCCCGGCGGGGTGACGGCGTGGGCATGCCCGGTGCCGGGGGCGGTGTTCTTCAACGATTGGGGCTTTCCCCGGTCGGGGGGACGGTTCCATGAAGGCAACGACCTTTTTGCCGATCGCGGTACTCCCGTCGTGGCTCCCGTGTCAGGAGCGCTGCAGGTCAAGTCCGGACCTGTCGGTGGATTGCAGTTCCGCCTGTACGGCGAGGACGGAGTTACTTACGTCGGGTCCCATCTCGACTCCGCCATCGAGTCCGGATACGTCACCGGGGGAACTCCGATCGGAGGCGTGGGAGACAGCGGCAACGCCATCGGCGCCAACCCGCACTTGCACTTTGAGATGCATCCCGGTGATGGCTTGGCCGTCAATCCTTATTCGGTGCTCAAGACGGCTGGATGCTGAAACTCGCCTGACACGGTCGGCTTTCGGGAGTTGAGACTCGGTCATACACTCGCTCCTTCGATGACGGAGGTGCGCAAAGGCTGGGTCGTGGGCCCGATCGGATTCCGCGACGCCCGGCTCGACTCCGCCGATCTCTCGTCGGCGATGGCGCTCTTTGTGGCGGGGATCCCGGCTCTGCTAGTGGGTGCCGAGCTAGCCGGAGCTGGCCTCGGATTCGGCCAGCTGATCATCGCCGCCCCGCTGGGCGCGATTGTTGGAGCGGGCCTCATCGGTCTCCTCGGCCGCCAGGCAGCCGCCAGCGGTGCCCCGGGCGCCTATCTGGCGCGGGCGCCTTTCGGCAGCCTCGGGGGACTCGTCTTCAACGTCCTCCGGCTCGTCTTGACACTGGGCTGGGCGGCCCTCGTGATCCAAATCGCCTCCGATTGGGTCGAGTCGGCCTTGCTCGCGCTCAACCTGGAGGTTCCGCAGTACGCGATTCCCGGGGTGCTGGCAGTGTTGGCCGCGCTCTTTTTTTTGAACGGACTCGCCTGGACCGTCATCCTCGTGCGCCGCCGCTTGTTTTGGATTGTCCTGGCGTTGATGCTGGTGGTTGTCTGGCGGGTTCTCGAGGGGTCTGATCCCACCGAAGCGGTGACGGGGAACCAGAGCTTTGTCGGAGCCCTCGATGGCGTAGTTGCGCTGGCGGTCCTCTGGGCGGCGGTGGGAGCGGACTTGGGCGGATACGGCCAGCGGGAGGACGAGACCGCGACCGGCCTCGGCTTCGGCTTTGCCATTGGGGCGCTGGCCTTCATCCTGGCGGGGGCGGCGCTCGGTCAACGAGTGGGTGCCGATCTCTCCAACATGTCAGGTCTAGGTGCCGGACTGATCGGGGCGGTGCTCCTGATCCTCTGGGTGCCGTTCATGGAGGTCGACGGGACCGGAGGGCTCGTCGCCGCCTCGGCGATGTCGATGCAGACCGTGACGGCGATCATTCCCACGCGGTTCTGGCTGGTGATGTCAGCGATTGCTGCCGGAGCCGGGGCGGCATTTGTCGATCGAACCCAGCTACGGGAAGCAGCTGATCTGGCCGCCGTTGTCATCGGACCGGCGATGGCGGTGATTGTGGTCGACGCCTACCTCGTACGACCGGGTGGTTATTCCTCCGACAACCTGTTCCGATGGCGAGGCGACTACGGATTCATCAACCCCGCCGGTCTCCTCGCCTGGGTTATCGGGGCGGGGCTGGCCCTCTGGCTCCACCGTGACGTGACCTCATTGAGTCCGCTGGTCGGCACGGGACCCAATGGGTTACCGGCGCTGCTCTTGGGGATGCTGGCGGCGGGACTGGTCTTCCTCGTGGTTGGCCGCCTGATCGTCGGCGGGCGCTCGGAGACTTACCAGATGCGGTCCTTCTAACTCGCGACTATTTCGGTGACTCACCGTTGCTGGCGCGGAACGACGGCGGGATTTTCTCGCGCTCGGTTGGAATCGAGATGAAACGATCTCGCATCGCCCAGAGCAAAGCGGCCAGGCCACCGACGATGGTCAGGAGTTTCATCAGCCGGCGGCTCCCGCCTTGGTTCTCCATGAAGGCGCGAGCCTAACGGTCCCTGCTTGGGCAACAATGGGGGTGATGAAAGTCGACCTCTATTTCGATCCCCACGGCGGGCTCGCGGATGCTCAATCCAGCGCCGCCCGGGCCGCTCGCCTCGGCTACGACGGTTTCTTCACAGCCGAAACGAGTCACGAGCCATTTTTCCCACTGGTCCTGGCCTCCCAGTCTGCTCCGCAATTGACCCTCGGAACCGCGATCGCGGTTGCCTTTCCTCGCTCACCAATGACGATGGCTC
>JBOGEW010000357.1:0-4827 GCA_050742075.1 Acidimicrobiia bacterium | reverse complement strand
GGGGGAGGTGTCGCCAAAGGCGACGGAGGGGATCGGGGCCAGCACGGCCAAGCCGGGAGTGGGGCATGACCTTGCTTTCCGGTGAGGGAATCACCGTTGACCTGCCGCCGGGTTGGGAAGGGGCCATTGGCCAGTCAACGGAACTCGCCGATGGAGCGGTGCGGAACGTCGTCGCCCATTTCGCCAGCTTCCCGCTCCCGCCGCGACGAGGTGATTTCGGAGGAGGGGCCGTCGACCTCATGGAGGAGAACGACGCCCTGGTGGTCCTCTTCGACTATGGGTCCAGTGCTGTCGGATCTGCCCTCTTTGCTTTCGATGGGCTACCAACCATCAATGTCGGGGACTTCGACCGCGACATTCTCCAGAAATCAATTCCCGGACAAAGCGGCGTGCAACGGTTCTTCACTGTTTCCGGGCGCGCCTTCTGTCTCTATGTCGTGGTGGGCAGCCACATCGACCGGAGCGAGATCCTGCCCGCGGTGCAGCATCTTCTGGAAAGCGTGCGGATCACATGAGCTACCTCTTTCGCCGCCCCAGTCTCTACCCCGGGAGGGACCCGAACCCCCCTCCCCCCGACGGGGTACTCCCCCCAACGCTCGCTGGGAGGAGAAACAGACGACGAAGCCGGGCGGGGAGCGCGGTCGGGATCGCCCTTGTCATCCCGGCTCTGCTCTTGTTAACCACCCACCCCGCCATGGCGGCGGGAATCAGCGGCGCTTTTACCGACGACGACGGCTCGGTGCACGAGGCTGACATCAACGGCATCGCCGAGGTCGGCATCACCCAAGGCTGCGGAGGCACGAACTTCTGCCCCCGGGGAGGAGTGACCCGGGCCGAGATGGCGAGCTTTCTCGTCCGGGCTATGGACCTCACCCCGCAAACTACGGGACCTTTTGTCGATATCACGAACAGCATCCATGCCCCCAACATCAACGCCTTAGCCGCGGCGGGAATCACCGCCGGATGTTCAGCGAACGCCTACTGCCCGGACCAAGTGGTGAGTCGCGAACAGATGGCCACCTTCCTGACCCGGGCACTCGAATTGACCCCGACCCAACACAACTTCGCCGACGTCGGCACCGGCACTCATGCCATGGACATCGGCGCCATCGCCGCCGCCGGCATTACGACTGGCTGTGGCGCCGGTCTTTACTGCCCCTTCGAATGGGTGACCCGCGAACAGATGGCGTCATTTCTCGCCCGCGGCTTCGAGATCGCCAAGGTATATCCGCAGATCCCCCTGCTGGTTGGTACCAACCCCTGGTGCACCAAAGACGGTTTGGCGTGTTTCGCCTCGATCGTCGTCCCCTTCCGAGGTCTCTACGAGGTCCGAGAAGGGTTCTACGAGGTTGGTGGAGACTCCATCGCCACCAGCGGCCACGTCGAGATTTCGCTTAATGGATTTCCGATTGCCCTCGAAGCCCTCACGGTGTCCGAGGGATTGACATCGTCCGAGCGTCTATTCAAAGGAACGACGACCCTCGCCCCCGGAACTCACCGCTTCGAAGTGCGCTGGTACTGGAACGGAGTTCTCGAGCAAACCACCAATGTCTCGGTGACTGTGCGGACTTGATCACTCGCCAACTCGCGAAACGTCGCCTAACGCTCACTAATTAGAGCGTGTAAATTTCGGCCGTGACCTTGGGGCGGGTGGAAGCGGGCGGAATGGGTTCGACAACCACGTACCAGGGACGTCTGGCAGTGCAGGGCGATGACCTCGACCTGGTCGTAGATTTGCGGTTCGAGGACGAGAACTTGGAGGTCTGCACGCCCAATGAGTCCCTCGGGCGCTGGCATATATCCGAGGTTCAGGTCTTCCAACTTGACAGCGGGATCTTCTCGCTGCGTCTCGGCACAGACGAAGCTCTGTTCTCGGCCGCTGATCCCCAGGGGTTCGCCTCCATAGCGATTACGGCCGGTTCGCGAGGTAGGCACCTCCGGGCCGCCGTATCCAGAAATCTGAAACTGTCGGGTTGGTAAGGCCCAACGAGCCCACCGCCTGCTGAGCGCTGAGCTACGCGGGAACGGCCGTCGAAACCGCTCCTCGGGCGGCCTTGGCGTGATAGGACGAACGGACCAAGGGACCGGACTCCACATGGGGAATCCCGATGTCTTCGCCATACCGTTTGTATGAGGCGAACTCGTCGGGGTGGATATAACGATGGATCGGACGATGACGAGGAGTCGGCCGCAAGTATTGGCCGATGGTGACGATGTCGACCCCGATGGCGCGGAGGTCGGATAGCGCCCCCAATACCTCCTCTTTGCTCTCCCCCATCCCCACGATCAACCCTGACTTGACCAGGAGGCCGGAGGCCCTGGCCCGAGCGAGGAGGGCGAGCGAGCGCCCATAGCTGGCGGAGGTGCGAATCTCGCGCTGGAGGCGGAGAACGGTCTCGGTGTTGTGGTTGAGGACCTCCGGTCGGGCGGCGAGGATCACCGCCAGCGCGGCCTCGTCCCCCTTGAGATCTGGGATGAGGACTTCGATCTCACACTCGGGATGGATCCGTCGGGTCTCCCGGATGGTCCCGGCGAAGATCTCCGCTCCCCCATCGGCGAGGTCGTCGCGGTTGACCGAGGTGATGACGGCATGGGAGAGGCCCATGGTCTTGATCGCCTGAGCGGCTCGGAAAGGCTCGAGCACGTCGTATTCGGTGGGCTTGCCGGTAGTGACATTGCAGAAGCCGCAGGCTCGGGTGCAGCGATCCCCGAGGATCATCAACGTCGCGGTCCCCATCCCCCAGCACTCGTAGATGTTGGGACAGCCC
This sequence comes from Acidimicrobiia bacterium, assembly GCA_050742075.1. Lineage (GTDB taxonomy): Bacteria > Actinomycetota > Acidimicrobiia > Spongiisociales > ZC4RG35 > JACCTH01. The sequence goes on along the minus strand of JBOGEW010000357.1, from coordinate 2,059 downwards.
GCCTCTTCGCACACCGTATGGAGGTCGAGTCCTCGCATCAGCTTTTTCAGCGAGAGGTATTCGTCGTCCATCCGGGCGGTGACTTTCATCCACTCGGGACGGGCGGGCTCGCCGGGAAGGCGCCCGTTGACCAGGATCGGCTCGGCCTGACGCCGCTCGGCCGAAAATGTCCCCGCCTTGAGCAGCCGATCGACCTCAAAGCGGGGGTCGGCGCCCTGGCCGCGGGTAAATGCTCCCAGCTGAGTCTCGGCCTCCGAGACCTCAAAGACCGCCAGGAAGTGGGGAATGAACGATGCGACCGCTTCTTCCAAACTTACCCGACGGCCCGCTAGGGAGGAGAGGGTGGCGACCGGGCGGTCGGTGATGCCGCAGGGATTCATCTTGGCGAAATAGCCCATCTCCGGATCGAGATTGAGGGCGAAGCCGTGCATCGTCACCTGCCGGGAGACCCGGACCCCGATGGCGGCCACCTTCCCCTGCTCGGTCCAAACCCCGGTCACTCCCTCCTCCCGCCAGCCCGCCACCGCGAAGTCGGACAGGGTTTCGATCAGCGCCTGTTCGAGCTTGCGCACGTAGGGAACGATTTGCTTGGGGTCGGAGAGGCGCATGATCGGGTAGCCGACCAGCTGGCCCGGCCCGTGAAAGGTGATGTCTCCGCCCCGGTCGACGAAATGGATCTCGGCACCGTCGAGCGCCTCCGGGGCCACAAGCAAATTCGACCCATCACCATTGCGGCCGATGGTGTAGACCGGTGGGTGCTCGAGGAGGAGCAGGTAATCGGCGGCCCGGTCTTCGGTCCGCCCTGCCCAGATTGCTTTCTGCAAATCCCAGGCCTCTTTATAGGGCAGCCTCCCCAGCCAGCGGGTTCGAAGCATGTCTATGCCAGTTCCTGGTTCCAATCCCAGGTTTCGAGGTTCTCTTTGATCCGGGCCAAGAACAACACCGCCGTCGACCCATCGAAAGCCCGGTGGTCCCAGGAAAGACCCAGGTAGCCGATGTGCCGAACGGCAATGGTGTCCTGTCCTTCGGGAGTGGTCACCACTGCCGGCCGCTTGGCGACCGTGTCGGTGGAGAGAATCCCGACGTTGGGGACGTTGATGATGGGAGCGCTCATGAAGGAGCCAAAGGGGCCGGGGTTGGTGATGGAAAAAGTAGATCCCGAGACATCGTCGGGATCGAGCTTTCCCGCCCGCGCCTTCTCGGCCAGCTCCCGGATCTTGCGGGCCAAGCCCACCAAACGGAGTCCATCGGCGTTGCGGATGGTGGCGACGATGAGCCCCTTCTGGTTGAGATCGATGGCGATCCCCAGGTTGACACTGCGGTAGGTGATCGATTTCTTTTCCTCGAGGAGGAAGGCGCTGTTGACCACCGGGAATTCCTGGAGGGAATCGATCGTGGCCCGAGCGATGAATGGCAAATAGGTGAGGGAGAACCCCTCGTCTTCCTTCCACTTCGCCTGAGCGGCCGAACGCACCCGTTCCACTCGCTCGTAATCGACCTCCATCGAGGTCCAGACATGGGCCGCAGTCTGTTTGGCTCGGATCATGTTCTCGCCGATCCGCACCCGGAGGCGATCCAAGGGCGCTTCCTCGGCTCCGCCTGGACCGGCGACTGGCTCCGGCGGAGCCATCGGGGCTGGAGCCTCGGGTGCAGGCCGTGCCGTTGGCGCCGCCGGTCGGGGGGTCTCGGCCGGAGGAGCCGCGGCCGGTGCAGGTGGCACGGCGGCTGGCCGAGCGGGAGCGGTTCCCGCGTCGCGCGCGGAGATATAGGACTCGACGTCACGGCGGGTGATCCGGCCCCCCTCGCCGGTGCCGGTGACAGCCTCGAGATCGACCCCCTGGTCGCGGACCAGCTTGCGCACCACCGGGGAGAGCACTGCCCGGGAGGGAGCCGCGGCACTGGCCTGGGGCTGCTCGACCGTCACCGCTATTTCCTTGGGAGCCGCCGTCTCCGCCCCTGGCGGCGCCTCGGCCTGGGGGGCAGGTTGCGGGGCTGGAGCCGAAGCTGACTCGGGGGGTGGAGCAGGCTCAGGTGAGGGTGCCGGGGCGGCTGGGGGCGG
>JBOGEW010000356.1:0-7573 GCA_050742075.1 Acidimicrobiia bacterium | reverse complement strand
GTGATGGTCGACAAGCGCCGTGCCACCGTCGCCTTGGCTCTGCCTGCTTCCTCCAGCCAACGAGCGAACAGCTCGATGTGGGCCCGCCGCACCTCGAACAGATCCAGGTCATGGTCGGCACACCACCGGACCCACTGGCGTAGGTCGAGAGCGTAAGCGTCGAAGGTCTGACCGGTGTAGCCGGCCAAATAGCCACCGACAGCCATCCGAGCCCGGAAGGGATCAAACCCCCGATCGACGACCTCGGGGACGAGAACAGTGTTGGTCATGGACATGAGACTCCTCCACCCTGCCGGGTGAGAAACCCCGAACGCTGCACGAAACGGCGCGTCCCCCAGTAAACGTCACCACCGACGACCGCCGAGATAACGGCGTATCCGCCAGGGGCTCTCATGACACTCTGCGATGTTCCAGGGTGTCACGATGCGCGAAGCGCGAAAGAAATCCAATGCGACCTACCGCCTCGACCTGATAACCGAGCGGGAGGTGCCGATCCCGGGCGCTCCTCGGAATGATCGATATGGCGCGGGCGTAGGGTGATATGTGCCAACGGGGACATTCGCAGCGCAGCTCTCGTTGAGTGCAACTACACGAACATGGAACTTCGTCTCGGGCGGCGCAATCCGACTTCCTAGGATCGCCCCCCAATGAGAGCGGAACGGCACCTGGCCGCAGTCATGTTCACCGACATGGAGGGGTTTACCGCGCTCATGCAGTCCGACGAACAACTCGCGCTCGCCAAGCGGGACAAGTACACAAGCGTCGTCCAAGAACGGCACGCGGCCTACGGTGGGGTCATCGTCCAGTTCTTCGGAGACGGGTCGCTCAGCACGTTCCCCAACTCCGTGGACGCGGTGGCGTGCGCGATCTCAGTCCAGCTGGCACTCCAAGCCCCTCCCGAGGTGCCGGTGCGCATCGGTATCCACGTAGGCAATGTCATGGTGGAGCCAACTGGCTTGGTTGGGGACGCGGTGAATATCGCCTCGCGTATCGAGTCATTCGGGTTGCCCGGTGCGGTCATGGTCAGCGATTCCGTCTACGACCAGGTGAGCAACCAGCCGACGTTTGCTTTCATCGACCTGGGCAAATTCAAGCTCAAGAACGTGGGTCGACCGTTCACCATGTACGCCATCGCCGTCGACGGACTAGTGGTACCCGCCCCGGACTTCCTACACGGTAAAGGTGAACAACTCGCCACCCTGCCCGCCAACCTTCCAGATCCGGGTCCCGCTCTCGTGGGACGCGACGCCGACCTGGCGGCCCTGACCGATCTCGTTTCCGAAAATCGAGTGGTGACGATCACAGGACCGGGCGGTATCGGCAAAACCCGCACCGCTATCGAGGTGTGCCGCCGACTTGGCCCTGAATTCCTCGACGGCGTCTCGTTCGTTTCTCTGGCCGACGTTACCGACTCGGCCGACGTCGTCCCCACACTTGCCGATGCCCTCGATGTCAAGGAGGCCGAAGGGAGGAGGTTGGGCGAGGCCATCACCGCCCTCATCGGAGAAAAGAAGGCATTGCTGCTCCTGGACAACTTTGAACAGGTGATCGAAGCCGCCTCCATCGTCGCAGATCTGGTGGCGACCTGTCCCGAGTTGCGTCTGATCGTCACCAGCCGGACGCCGCTGCGCATAGGTGCCGAGCGTGAGTATCAGCTGGCGCCGCTGTTACTGCCACCCGCCAAGGGCCACGCTACGCCCGAGGAACTCGCCGGCTACCCGGCCGTCGCCCTATTCATTCAACGAGCGCAGACAACGAACCCCAGCTTCGCCCTTCGTATCGACAACGCCCAGGCCGTGGCAGAGGTGTGCCGGCGCATGGACGGCCTACCGCTCGCCATCGAGCTCGCCGCTGCCCGCACCCGCATTCTCACAGTCGAGGCGCTTCTGGCGCGCCTGGAGCACGCTCTCGATGTTCTCACCGGGGGACGGCGCGACCTCCCCGAGCGTCAGCAGACCCTGCGCGCCACCATCGCCTGGAGCCATTCCCTCCTTACCGACTCCGAGCAGCGGTTGTTCCGCCGGATGGCGCCATTCTCGGCCGGAGCCACGCTCGTAGCCATCGAGGCCACCTGTGCCGAGCCCGGCGGCGACATCCTCGACGACCTGGAGTCACTGGTGGAAAAGGCGCTGGTGACCGTGCGAGATGGTCGTTTCGCAATGCTGCAGACCATCCGGGAATTCGCCGCTGAGCGCCTCGACGAATCTGGTGAAACAGGAGACGTCGCAACACGCCACGCCGCGCACTTCGGTGGGCTGGCTACCGAGATCGGAGCCGGAATCGAGGGCATCGAGCAGTTGGCATGGATTGAACGCGGGATGACCGACGAGGCCAACATACAGGCCGCCTTCGACCACCTAGCGAGCCGGGCTCAAGCCGGTGACGCCGAGGCTACCGAGCTCGGCATGACCGCCCACGGAGACCTGTGGATGTACTGGCACATTCGAGGCAAGCACCTCAGCGCCCGGAAGTACGCACGTAGTCTCCTCGAAATTTCGAGGGAGCCCACGCGGGGCCGGGCCAGGATGCTGATAACCGCCGGACTTGCGTCCTGGACGCTGCGCAGTAACCAGCAGGCGCTCGAAGAGTGGTCCGAGGCGTACCGCATAGCCGAAGATCTGGGCGACCGCCATACCATGGCCAATGCGACGGTTGGCCTCGCTCTCGGTCACATCGGCATCGATCTGGCCAAGGCTCTTGACTGGGCCTCTAAGAGCATCGAGCTGGGCTGGGAGCTCGACTACCCCTTCCAACTTTCCCAAGCCCTGGGTTTCGACGGCGTCCTCCATGCCATCTCCGGCGATGTTGAGACCGCCAAGGCCCGTTACGAGGCAGCGCTGTCCATCCAGGACTCACGGGGCGACCACCAGGGCGCTGGCATTTCGCTTGGGGGCCTGGCCCAGCTGGCCGCAATTGGCGGCGATTTCGAAGGAGCCCTTGAGCTGTATGAGCGGTCCCGGGCGGCGTTCGAAACGATTGGGGATCGTGCCGAAGAGGCTCGCGTGCTGGGGGAGATGGCGTGGAGCTACCTCGCCCATGGCAACTCAGGAAGGGCGCGACACACCTTTCTTGACTCGGCGCAGGCCTACGAAGATGTTGGCAGCGTCCCTGGCGTCGGGATCTCAATGATCGGCCTGGCGGCGGTGGAGGCTGTCGAGGGGCAACCGAAGCGGGCGGTGATGATCGCATACGCCGCCGAGCGCTTCTCCGAAGTGGAGGGCATCGTCAATGTCTACTCGGAGGACAGCCCTGGCCGCCCGTACTTGGAGGCTGCCAAGGCGGAGTTGTCGGCCGGGGTCATCGCAGAGGCGGAGAAGAACGGCAGATTGCTGACGGTCACGGAGACCATGAGAATGGTGAGGGGCTGAAGGTCGTCGAACTGCACGTGCCTAACTCAGCCATTATCTGCTTGGACGACCAGCCTGCCGCGGAAGCCGCCCATAATCACGCGGGGCGACGCCTCAATGCGCCTTCGCCGCGGTCTGTATCCGGCATTTCGTTGCGTGTCAGTATCTCGAACAAGCTTCCTCCGGGTCAGCACCGGAGGTCGCCGATTTCTGGGCGGGACGCTTGAAAGCGCGGTGTTGGGTTTCGTGGCGCCTCCCCCGGGCTAGCCGGCGTCTTCCGCCAGCTCCGTCGCCACCCGCACCGCATCCTCACGAGTTCCCTGGGTGATCTGCGCCCGATCGGTGAGCAACGTCACCTGGTTGGAAAGCACCTGGAGAAAGCCACCGTGGACTCCGATGATCGTCCTGCTGCCGTCGACCCCTTCCACTTCCACCGCCGAGGTGACCAGCGATGCCAGCAAAGGCTCGTGGTCGGCCAGAATGCCGATCTCGCCGTCTGGTGTTCGGGCGAGGACGAAGTTTGCTTCCCCCGACCAAACAGTGGCCTCGGGCGACACCACATCGACCCGAAACGGCTTAGCCATCAGCCGGTCTTCTCAAGCTCTCGGGCTTTGGCCGCAACGTCGTCGGCGTCCCCCACCATATAGAAGGCCTGTTCGGGGTATTTGTCCATCTCACCGGCCAGAATCGCCTTGAACGAGGCGATCGTCTGTTCCCTCGGGGTGTAGACCCCTGCCTGACCGGTGAACTGCTCGGCGACGAACATCGGCTGGGCAAAGAAGCGCTGGATCCGCCGGGCCCGGTTGACTGTGAGCTTGTCCTCTTCCGACAACTCGTCCATCCCCAGGATGGCGATGATGTCGGTGAGGTCCTTGTATCGCTGCAGGATCCGCTGGACCTCGACGGCAGTGTCATAGTGCTCGTCGCCCACGAGCTGAGGATCGAGAGCGCGGCTCGTCGAATCAAGGGGGTCAACCGCCGGATAGATACCTAAGGCGGTCAGCGGACGGGAAAGAACAGTGGTGGCATCAAGGTGGGCGAAGGCAGTATGCGGAGCAGGGTCAGTGATGTCGTCGGCGGGAACATAGATCGCCTGCAGGGACGTGATCGATCGACCCTTCAAAGAGGTGATTCGCTCCTGGAGAGCACCCATTTCCCCGGCGAGCGTCGGCTGGTACCCCACCGCCGAAGGCATCCGACCCAGCAGAGTTGAGACCTCCGATCCCGCCTGGGTGAAACGGAAAATGTTGTCGATGAACAAGAGCACATCCTGGCGCTGCTCGTCGCGGAAATATTCGGCGATGGTGAGGGCTGACAACGCCACCCGCAACCGCACTCCCGGAGGCTCGTCCATTTGTCCAAACACGAGCGCCGCCTTTTCGATCACGCCCGACTCGGTCATCTCCAACCAGAGGTCGTTGCCCTCGCGGGTCCGCTCCCCCACGCCCGCGAACACCGAAACGCCACCGTGTTGCTGGGCAACGCGTCGAATCATCTCCTGAATGAGGACGGTCTTGCCCACTCCCGCACCGCCGAACAGTCCGATCTTGCCGCCCTGTAGATACGGGCAAATAAGATCGAGGACTTTGATCCCCGTTTCGAAGATCTCCTTCTGCGGCTCGACATCTTCGAACGGCGGCGCTTGGCGGTGAATCGGCCACCGCGGCTCACCAAATTTCTGCTCGGGGGTGTCGAGAGCGTCACCCCACATGTTGAAGATGTGGCCCAGGGTTTGGTCCCCGACGGGAACCGTGATCGGCTCGCCGAGGTTGCGCACCTCCGCTCCGCGCACCAGTCCGTCGGTGGGCGCCATGGCAATGGCCCGAACCGTGTTTCGTCCCAGATGCTGGGCAGTCTCGGCCTTTACTGTCTTCTTTTCCCCCGCCACCTCCAAGTCCACCTCGAGAGCGTGCAGGATCTCTGGCAGGTCATCCGGCGCAAACTCGACGTCGACCACCGGTCCCGCCACTCTGACGATACGTCCAACCGATCGGACTTCAGCCATCCCTAACTCCTATCTGGCAATGCGGGCCCGCGAGGCCGCCTGGGCCTCCGCTCCACCCACGATCTCGGAAATCTCAGTCGTTATCTCCGCCTGCCGGGCCCTGTTGGCCGATACGGTCAGGATGCGAATCAACTCGTCGGCGTTATCGGTGGCCGCTTTCATCGCCCGTCTCCGGGCCGAGTGCTCGGAGGCAGAGGCTTCGAGCAGCATGTTGAAGACGATCGCTTCCACATACCGCGGAAGCAACCGATCGAGGATCTCGTCGGGGGCGGGTTCGTACTCGTACGAAGCGCTGGTGGTCGGTGCACCCTCCGGCGGCTCGATTGGGAGCAGGTCGTAGCGGGTCGGCATTTGAGTCATCGCCGACTGGAACCTCGTGTAGAACGCCTCCACCGAGTCGATGTCCCTGGAGGCGAAGGATCCCATCACCGAGTCGGCGATGGCGCGGGCGTCGCCGTAGCCGGGAGTGTCGGTGACGCTTAGGAATGAACGCTCGAGGCGATAGCCGCGGTAGCGGTAGTAGCCCTGCGCCTTCTTGCCCACCGCGAAGATGCGAATGTCTTTGCCTTCACGGCGCAGATCGATGATCCGCTGCTCAGCCAACCGAATGATCGTCGAGGCATAGGCTCCGGCCAATCCCCGGTCGGAGGAGACGACCAGGACACCGACTCGCTTTACTTCTCTCTTCGCCAGCAGGAGATGGTCGCTTCCCGCCCCTGCCACCCCCAGGTTCTGAATCACTTCGATCAATTTGGCCGTGTAGGGCTTCGAAGCCAGCACTCGAGCGCTTGCTTTCGGGATCCGCGACGCGGCGATCAGTTCCATGGCGCGGGTGATCTTCTGGGTCGCCCGGACACTGCGGATTCGCCGTCTGGTATCGCGAAGTTCGGCGCTCGCCAAGGGCTACTCTCCGCTTCGGACTTGGAAACCGGAGCCAAACTCCGAGATCGCAGCCTTGAGTCGATCCTCGTCGCCCAGGTCTCCAGTGTCATCGATCTGATCGAGCAGGTCGCCATAGCGCTCTTCGATGAAGAGCCGCAAGCCAGATTCGAAGTTGCGCACCTCATCGACCGGCACTTTGTCCATGTAGCCGTTGGTGACGGCGTAGATCGACAGGATCTGCTGGGCGACGGGTACCGGAGCAAACTGACCTTGCTTCAACACTTCGACCACCCGCCGGCCGCGTTCGAGCTGAGCTAATGAGGTGGCGTCGAGCTCCGATCCGAACTCGGCAAAGGCGGCCAGCTCCCGGAACTGGGCGAGGTTGAGCCGCAGCGGACCGGCGATCTGGCGCATGGCCCTTACCTGGGCGTTGCCCCCTACCCGCGAAACGGAGATTCCGGCGTTGATGGCGGGTCGGATTCCCTGATAGAAGAGGTCCGTTTCGAGAAAGCACTGGCCGTCGGTGATGGAGATGACGTTGGTGGGGATGTACGCGGAGACATCGTTGGCCTTGGTTTCGATCACCGGAAGACCGGTCAGCGATCCTCCCCCCAGTTCGTCGGAAAGCTTGGCGCAGCGCTCGAGCAACCGGCTGTGGAGATAGAAGACATCGCCCGGATAGGCCTCACGCCCTGGTGGCCGGCGAAGGAGGAGCGAGATCTCCCGGTAGGCGACGGCTTGTTTGGAAAGGTCGTCGAACATGATCAGAGCGTGCTCGCCCTTGTACATCCAGTACTGGCCGATGGCCGATCCGGAGTAGGGGGCGTACATTTGCACAGCCGCGGAGTCGGATGCGGAGGCGTTGACGATCACCGTGTACTCCATCGCTCCGGCTCGCTCGAGAGCGTCGACTACTTCCGCCACGGTCGAAGACTTCTGCCCGATAGCTACATAGACGCACTTGACCGCCTTGTCGGTCCCCCAGTTGTGACGCTGGTTGATGATGGTGTCGACGAGGATTGCGGTCTTGCCGGTTTGCCGGTCGCCGATGATCAGCTGCCGTTGGCCGCGGCCAATCGGAGTCATCGAGTCGATCGCCTTGATGCCGGTCTGCAGCGGTTCCTTCACCGGTTGGCGCTCGACGACCGAGGGTGCCTGCACTTCGAGCAACCGCCGCTCGTCAGTCTCGATCGGGCCCTTGCCGTCGATGGGGTTGCCGAGAGGGTCGATCACCCGCCCCAGCAGGACATCGCCGACCGGGATCGACAACACGTTCCCGGTCTGCTTGACGCTCGTCCCTTCCTCGATATGGGAGGCCTCGCCCATCAGCACCACTCCG
>JBOGEW010000355.1:0-6506 GCA_050742075.1 Acidimicrobiia bacterium | reverse complement strand
TAGATACGGTGGTCGAGGGCGTCCCGCCGCTCTGGCAGGCGATCAACACCGTGGCCAACAACGTCAACTTCAGTTTGTGCTTCACTGTTCTCCCATGATCAGTCACTGGATCAACGGACGGCAATGGTCCGAGAAACCCGAACGTACCGGAAAGGTATACGACCCGGCGACCGGAGAGGTGCAAGACGAGGTCGCTCTGGCCGGCCTCGCCGAGGTAGACGCCGCGGTCAACGCTGCCGCAGCTGCCTACCCGGCCTGGCGGGATACACCGGTCACGCGGCGCCAGAACGTCATGTTTGCTTTTCGCGAACTGGTGGTCAACAACCGGCACGAGATTGCCAAGCTCATCACCTCGGAGCACGGCAAGGTTGAATCCGACGCCCTTGGCGAGGTCCAGCGAGGCCTCGAGGTGGTGGAATTCGCCTGCAACATCACCCACCTGATGAAGGGCGAGTTCTCTGAGCAGGTCTCGACAGGTGTAGACACCTTCACCATGCGCCAGCCCCTCGGGGTGGTTGCCGGGATCACGCCTTTCAACTTTCCGGCCATGGTCCCGATGTGGATGTATCCCCTCGCCATCGCCGCCGGCAACTCGTTCGTTCTCAAGCCGTCGGAGAAGGATCCCTCGCCTTCGTTGCTTTGCGCCGAGCTATTGAAAGAAGCGGGGCTTCCTCCTGGGGTCTTCAACATCGTCAACGGCGACAAGGTGGCGGTTGACCGAATCCTGGAGCATCCGGACATCGCCGCCGTTTCATTCGTCGGATCGACCCCGATTGCCCGCTACATCTACGAGAACGGCACCAAGGCCGGAAAACGGGTCCAGGCCCTTGGTGGTGCCAAGAACCACATGGTCGTGCTGCCGGATGCCGACATGGAACTCGCGGCCGACGCCGCGGTGTCGGCCGGTTATGGGTCGGCCGGCGAGCGATGCATGGCGATCTCGGTGGTCGTCACGGTGGGGGATGCCGCCGACCGTCTCCTTCCTCACATCACCGCCCGAATTGCCAAGCTCCGCACTGGTCCCGGCCACGATCCCGATTCCGAAATGGGACCTCTCGTCACTCCTGAGCACCGGGACAAGGTGGTCGGCTATATCGATCAGGGAGTATCCGAAGGCGCCGACCTCGTCGTCGATGGCCGCGGATACACGCCTGAGGGGTACGAGGGCGGGTTCTATGTCGCCCCCACCCTCTTCGATCGGGTGCAACCGGGGATGAAGATCTACGAGGACGAGATCTTCGGGCCTGTTCTCGGGATGGTGCGGGTCGAGCACTACCAGGAGGCAATCGACCTCATCAACGCCAACCCCTACGCCAACGGGACCGCGGTCTTCACCAACGACGGCGGGGCGGCTCGGAAGTTTGGAAGCGAGATCCAGGTGGGGATGGTCGGGGTCAACCTACCGATCCCGGTGCCCCTTGCCTTCTATTCGTTCGGAGGGTGGAAATCCTCGATCTTCGGGTCAAGCCCGATCTACGGGCCGGAGGGCATCCGTTTCTATACCCGCCAGAAGGTGGTCATCTCCCGCTGGCCCGATCCGATCTATCGCGGAGTGGATCTGGGCTTCCCCCAACACGGCCGCTAAGCGAACCTAATGCTATAGGCCGCTGAAACCACGGCCTCTGGCCCGCGGATTCCGGAGCGAACGCCGACAACCCTCTAGACCCTCGGCTCGTTCTGGCGCATGATCAGACGATGATCAGTGGGGCAGAGATCCGAATACACCAAATCGCCGGCCAGCAGGCGGGGTACGTCACTCGTCGTCAGGCTCTTGCCTGCGGTATGTCTGCAGATGCCATCGACCGAAGAGTCAGATCGCGGCGTTGGATTCGCGCTAAGCCTGGTCTCTACATGATCCCGGGATTTGTTCCTACCTTGCGGGGCCGCCTCATGGCCGCAACGGTCACGCTCGGGGCAGTCGTGTCTCATGAGTCGGCGGCAGAGCTTCACAACCTGCCGGGAGTCCAACGAGGTCTGGCGGTAGTCACGGTGCCGACCAGAAAGACGAATCGTTTTCCAGACGTCGTAGTGCACCAATCGACCGATCTGACCAGTGCCCAGGTCGTCGACAGGGAGGGGTTGGCAGTCACGTCGGCGGTTCGAACGACCATCGACCTAGCTTCCAAGAAAAAACCGCGGGTAATAGGCAAGATCATGGACCATCTCGTGGTCCGAGGTGAGGCGTCTGTCGAAGACTTCGTCCACGCTGTCGGCGAGCTCGCTCGCCACGGGAAGCCGGGAATGCAAACGATGCACAAGGTGCTCGAGGTTCGGACCGGCGAAGGCTTCATGGGAGAGAGTGAGCTGGAAATGCACGGGCTGCGTCTGCTGCGGGAATGGGGCTTCCCGGATCCGAAGCTGCAGTACCCGTTGCCGTGGCGCTCGGCGCGAAAAGGTCGGGTCGACTTCGCCTATCCATCAGTCCGACTAATCATCGAAGTCGACGGCCGGAGGTGGCACTCCACTTTGGACGCCTTCGAAGAGGACCGGCTCCGCGACAACCATGCCCAGCTGGCCGGCTGGCGGGTCCTGCGGATCACGTACCGAATGCTCATGGACGAGCCAGAGATGGTTCGAGCGATGGTCGGTCAGGCCTTTGCGGTCGCCTCCTAATGAATCCGCGTGCAGTAGGCCGCTGAAACCGCACCCTATAGCATTAGGTTTGCATTCGGAGGGCGGGGATGATGTCGCGACCGTAAGTCGCCATGGTGGCGTCCATTTGGTCGTGCATCAGGTAGATCGCGAACTGGTCTACCCCCAGAGATTGCAGCTCCTTGAGCCGGGCGATATGACTCTCCACTCCGCCCAGCAGACAGAATCGATCGATGATCTCGTCAGGCACGAAGTCAGTTGAAGGGTTGCCGGCCTTGCCGTGATGGTCGTAGTCATAGCCCTCGCGAGCCTTGATGTAGTCGGTCAATTCCCGCGGGACCGAGCCCGAGCTTTCCCCGTAGCGCTTCACCAAATCGGCGACGTGGTTGCCAACCATGCCGCCAAACCATCGCACCTGATCGCGCTGGTGATCGAGGTTCTCTCCTACGTAGGCCGGAGCCGCCACACAGATCGTCAAAGAGTCCGGGTCTCTCCCCGCCTCGGATGCCGCCGCCCGGACTGCTCCGATCGTCCATTCGGCGATTTGGGGATCGGCCAGCTGGAGGATGAAACCGTCATAGTGGGTGCCGGCGGAAGCCAGTGCTTTGGGGCCATAGGCGGCCATCCATACCGGTAGGTCGAAGCCCGAGTCGATCCACGGAATCGACAGCTCTTTGCCGTTGTATTCAACCGCTCTGCCCGCCACGAGGTCTTTGATCACTCGGGTCGCCGTCGCGGTCGTTTCGAGGGTGGTGGGAGTGCGTCCGATATAGCGCAGGGCGGAGTCCCCCCGACCCATTCCGCATACGAGTCTGGGTCCGTACATCTCGTGCAACGTGGCAAAGAGGGACGCCAGCACCGTCCAATCGCGAGTGCCGGGATTGGTCACCATCGGGCCGACCTTCAGCCGGGTAGTCCGAGCAAGAATCTCGCTATAGATCACGAACGGTTCCTGCCAGAGGACGTGGGAGTCGAATGTCCAGGTGTAATCAAAGCCGAGCTGCTCAGCAGTCACCGCCCGGGAAATAACCTCCCGGGCCGGCGGGTTGGTCTGAAGTACGACCCCGAAGTCCATACTTTCACGATAGGCAGGAGGGTTGATGCCGCACTCAATTCAGGTCGTCTTCGCCTGCGAGGACCCAAATCGCCTCGCGGAGTTTTGGGCCGCAGGTTTGGGCTATCTCGTCCAACCCGGCGGCCCGCCCAACCAGCGGGTCCACATCGATGTGAACTCGATCGGGAACAGCGGTTCCGGCCTAACCGACGATCAGCGGCGTGATCGTCTGGCCGAAGAGCGGGAACGCCTGGCAAAGCTCGGTGCTGTTTACAAAAGAAAGGCCACGGGCATAGCGGGCGAGATCTGGATCGAGATGTTCGATCCCGAAGGCAACTGGTTCTGCGGGCAATGACCACTGATCCTGTCTTAGAACTCGTACCTCTCTCGATGCCCTGGATCGGGCTCGACCCATTCATCTTCACGGTGCATCACGTCGATCACTACCCGGCTGGCAACGAAGTACAGGGGCCGCAACCGGGAGTCGCCGGGCGCCAAATCGGCGCCGACTTTTCGTATCGCGATGGCTGGAGCATGTACCACGGCCGCCAGGTGCCGGGCTTTCCCCAGCACCCGCACCGTGGTTTTGAGACCGTCACCGTCGTTCGTCGTGGGTTCATCGATCATTCCGACTCCCTCGGTGCGACCGCTCGCTTCGGTCAAGGCGACACTCAGTGGCTGACAGCCGGCGGCGGCATCCAGCACGCCGAGATGTTCCCGCTCATCGATCCCGAGGGCGCCAACGAGCTCGAGCTCTTCCAGATCTGGCTCAACCTCCCGCCCGCCTCGAAGATGGTGCCGCCCTACTTCCGGATGCTCTGGTCAGAGGAGATTCCCACCATCGTCTCGGAAGATGGTCAGACCAGCATCGACATCATCGCCGGTCGCTTCGAAGAGCACCGCGCTCCCGCTCCACCTCCCGACTCCTGGGCCTCTCGTGATTCATCGGACCTGGCGATCTGGCTGGTCCGGCTTGGTGCTGGAGCGTCCTGGGATCTACCGGCCGCTCCCCTTAGGGTCAATCGGATGCTCCACTTCTTCGACGGCACCGACGTCTCAGTGGGCGGACATCGAATTGTCCTCGACACCGGAGCTCACCTCCGGCCCGAACTCACGACGACTCTCACCAACCACGGCGACCCCGCCGAATTCCTCCTGTTACAAGGTCAGCCGATTGACGCCCCCGTGTTCCAAATAGGCCCGTTCGTGATGAACACTCCCGAAGAGATCACCCAGGCATTGCTCGACTACCGCCGGACCCAGTTTGGGGCCTGGCCCTGGCCCACCACGGAGCCGGTCCACGATCGCAGCGCGGGAAGGTTCGCGATTCACGCCGACGGACGGCTCGAGCACCGCGAGCACGTTCCGATCGACGCTTCCTAGGGCTCCACTTCGAACTCGAGCTCCTCACCCATCAGAGCGACGACGAGTAGCTGCTGGAGGCCCGCCAAATAATCGAGGGCTCCCCGGTCGTCTTCTTCGAGGCGCTCCATGTCTCCTTCGTCCTCGACTCCCAGGCGGGCAGCCAGGGCCAGTCGCGACTCGTTTAGCACCCGCATGAAGGCTTCCGCCTCTGCTACAGAGGCCACCGTGCCGGCGGAGGCCGCTTCCAGTATCAGCTCGAACGCCGATCGATCCGCAGCCCGCGATTCGCGGAATTCATCGACCATAAGCCGCCACCACTCATCGGAGGCGTCGCGGTCCTCGCGGTAGACCGGTGACTGCAAGCGAGCAGCAGCCGGGTCATCGACGGGGTCACCGAGGCTGTTCAAGAACTCGGGAAGCTGGGAGAGGAGGTCGAGATCCTCCGGAGTCAGAGTGACCAAGATGCCGTCTTGGACCGGGAGGAAGGGGATCACTTCTCGATGGTTGCCCAGAGCCCGTGCTGGTGCAGGCGGTAAGCATCCATCTCGGCCTGCTCTCGCGGGCCTTGCGCCACCGTCGCCTTGCCTTCGTTGTGCACGGCCAGCATCAGCCGCGTCGCCTCTTCCACCGAGTGCCCGAACAACCGGCGCAGCACCCAGACCACGTAATCCATGAGGTTGACCGGGTCGTTCCAAACCACGACCTGCCAGGGAACATCGCTATCGATGTTGGTATCGGTAACCGGTCGTTCGAGGGGCTTGGTGGTCATGGTCCTGAGAATCGTATGTCGGGGAAAGCTGTATCGGTCTTAGCGGAGCACGGATCGATAAGTACCGAGGAATTCGAGGTCATCGAGGCTCGACGGACGCGGCTCAAAGATGCGCTTGACGCCTTCGAGGCCGGGAAGATGGGTCAGATCGACAAACATTCGGTAGCGCCATGCCTGATCGGTGGGCCGGGATTCGATCCGGGTGAGGTTGGCGCCCCGCAAGCCGAGTTCGGTCAGAGCGAGGGCGAGTGAGCCCGGCGTGTGGGCAGTGGTGAAGGCGACGGTGGTTTTGTCGGCATCGTCGGCGATCGTCGGTTCACCAGCGCTGAGGACTACGAACCTGGTGGTGTTGTGGGGACGGTCGACGACGTCACGTAATAGGACGCTGAGGCCGAACGGAGCCGCTGCTCGTTCCGGACCGAGGGCAGCGCTGGAGAGCGTGCCGGATTCCGCCACGATCCTCACCGCCCCGGCCGTGTCGTGGACCGGAATGGCATTCCACCCCCAGTGGGTCAGGATCGCCTCAGCCTGGGCCAGCGCCTCGGGATGGGAATGCACTTCTCTGATGTCCTCGAGTGAGGCGCCGTGGTGGCCAAGGAGGACGTGGCGTACTTCCACCAAGTGCTCGCGGACGATCCTCACCTGGCCGGGAAGGAGGCGGTCCAAGACTGCGAGGACGCTTCCGGTGGTGGAGTTCTCGATCGGCATGACGAGCAAGTCGACCTC
>JBOGEW010000354.1:0-7715 GCA_050742075.1 Acidimicrobiia bacterium | reverse complement strand
CTCCTCGGAGGCGATGACTGGGTCAGCTCACACATGGTTCCAGACCTCCGACGGGAGCAGGCTCGCCGTTTGGGATGAGCCAGGTCCGCGCCGGCCGGAGATTCTTCTCGTGCATGGCCTTGCCTCGAACGCCCGGCTTTGGGACGCCGTCGTCATGCATCTGAATGCATCCGGCCACGGAACCATGCAAGTGGACCTGCGCGGCCACGGAATGTCCGACAAGCCCGATTCCGGTTATGACTTCGCCACCATGACCTCCGATCTGGCCGCGTTGATCTCTGCCCGGATGCAGCCACCGGTCATGGCGGTGGGCCAGTCCTTCGGCGGCAATCTGGTGATCGAATTGGCGACGCGTTCGCCGGAACTGGTCTCCTCGCTGGTGTGCATCGATGGTGGCTTCATCGACCTCGCCCAACGATTCGAAACCTGGGAGGCCACCATGACGGCCCTCACGCCTCCTCCGCTGCGTCATCTCAGCGCGGCATCGCTCGTTGAGGCGGCAACAGAGCTCTACTCCGGCTGGCAGCCGGAAGCGATCGCCGCCCAATTAGCAAATCTCGAAGAAGCCGAGGATGGCTCGATCAGGCGCCGGCTATCCCTGGCTCACCACCTTTCGATCCTTCGAGCCATGTTCGACCAAAGCCCCCTGGCGATTGCCGAACAATTCGAGCAGCCGGTACTGGTGATTGCAGCCGAGGATGACACACCGGGCAAAAAGGATCAGGTGAGCGCGTTCAAGAAGCGCCTGGCGAATGGGCGCGAGGTATGGCTGCAAGGCCACCACGACCTCCACGCCGAGCAACCGGCGGCTGTGGTCGAGCTGATCGAGCGCGCCCTGGCCGAAGGATTCCTCCGATGAGCGGGCTGCTCGTCGTCATCGGCTCGGGCGAACTGGGCGACTCGATGCGATCAACCCATCGCCAGGTTCTCGAACACACCGGTGCGAGCTCGATCACCGTCCTCGACACCCCGTATGGATTTCAAGAGAACGCCGACGCCCTCACTAACCGAATGGTCACTCATTTCCAGAATGCTTTGGACACCAAAGTCGAAGTTGCCAGCCTTCGCCAACCCGATGCCTCGGCGGACGAGCGGCAGGATTTTCTCAACGCTATTGACAGTGCCGAGGTGGTCTTTGCCGGTCCGGGCTCGCCTAGCTATGCGCTCCGAGTATGGGATGGGCTCGGAGTGGCCGAGTCTCTCGCCGCCGTCGTCGAGCGTGGAGGCGCGGTGGTCATGGCGAGCGCGGCCGCTCTTACCCTCGGCGACAAAGCCATCCCCGTCTACGAGATCTACAAGGTCGGAGACGACTTGCATTGGCTCGACGGGCTCGACTTGCTCTCGACGATTGGGATTCGGGCCGTGGTCGTGCCGCACTGGAACAACCGCGAAGGTGGCTTTCACGACACCAGCCATTGTTTCATCGGCGAGCGAAGGTTCCGGGCTCTCGTCGAAATGCTGCCTAAGGACACTTCGATTATCGGAGTTGAGGAGCACACTTCGGTGCTGATCGACCCTGTCAGTGGCTCGATGCAGGTGATGGGCAAAGGCACCGCGTTTCTCAATGAAGAAATCATCACCGACGGGCAAGCCCTCAGTACGCCAACGCTGCGACCGGCCTTCAGCGATCTCGCCCCACCGGCGGATCCCAAAGAGGAATTGGCCGAAGAAATCAGCTTGGTCGACCTTTTGGTGGAGCTGCGCTCGAAAGCACGTGAGCGCAGCGACTATTCCGAGTCAGACCGAATCCGCGATGCGCTTGACCGATTTGACATCGAAGTTCACGATCTTCCCGACGGCACGACCTGGAACCGAAAGTAGGGACATGATTAGAACCTGGTTAACCGATCGATTCGATCTGGACCTGCCGCTGATCTCCGCGCCCATGGGTGGTGCCGCCAACGGGCGGTTTGCCGCCGAAGTGTCCCGCCAGGGCGCGCTGGGAATGGTGGCCGCAGGGACCCGGGCGACCGCCGAACACATTCATCGCGAGACGGCGGAGTTGGTTGCGACCCAGGAAGCGTGGGGCGTGGGTCTGCTCGCCTGGGTCGTGGAGCGAAAACCCGAATTGATCGAGGCGGTCGAGGCGCTGGCACCTCCGCTGGTCTCGATTAGCTACGGAACCTATGAGAGCCAGATCTCGAGGTTGCATGATGTTGGCTCCACAGTCACCACGCAGGTCAACTCGCTCGGCGCCGCCCAGCAAGCAGCCGGGGCAGGAGTGGATTTTCTGGTCGCCCGGGGGAGCGAAGGTGGGGGTCATGGTCGGAACGAGATGGCGACGCTTCCTTTGTTGCAGGAGCTGTTAGACCAAGTCGACCTCCCCGTGGTGGCCGCGGGAGGCATCGGTACGGCTCGTGGCCTGGCAGCGGTACTGGCGGCGGGGGCCGCCGGCGCCTGGGTGGGCACCGCCTTCTTGGGCTGCGACGAGACCGCCTGGCCGGATGAGGCGAAGAAAAAAGTGGTGTCGGCCGGCGACGGGGACACCATCTACACCAGGTCCTTCGATGTCGGCCTGGGTCTGGACTGGCCCGTCGGATTTGGAGGGAGGGCCCTCGCCAACGACTACACCGGGCGTTGGCACGGCCGCGAGGACGAGCTGGCCGGTTCCCAATCACCTCCGGAAGGCGACGAAGCACCCGTCTGGGCCGGCCAGGCAGTGTCGCTGGTGACGCGCCTCGGCTCGGTGGCGGACGTGATCGCAGAATTTCGAGGGGCAGAGGAGCTACTCCGACGGTGGTGACTCGTTCTGCGGGCTGGAACCGTCGATTTCGCCGGGTAACAACCCTGGGTTCGCTAAATGATCCGGCTGGGGTTTTCCAAGAGCGGCTCGTGGTCGATGATCCGCTGAGGTCCGAGTCGGGAGAGGTCGAGGGACGTGTTCCGCTCGAGAATCGCCTCGGCGAGATGACGACCCACCGCGTGGCACTGCTGGAACCCGTGACCTGAGAATCCATTGGCGAGGAACAAACCTGCCATCTCGGGCCACTCGCCGATGATCCCATTGCCGTCGAGGGTGTTGACCTCATAGAGGCCGGTCCAGCCAGAGACGAGATGCACTGCCTCGAATGCCGGCATCTGGCCGGCGAGCTCTGGCCATATCACTTCACCGAACTTTTCCCGACTAAAGGTGAAGTCGTAGCCGACGGGGTCGTCCGGTTGCGACCAGCCAACGGCGAAACGACCCTCGCCCTCCGGTATCGCGTAGAGACCGCGGGGGAGGAAAACACTGGGATGACCGTGGTTGTCGAGTCGGGTATCAATTACATAGACGGTCCGCATGACCGGCACGACTGGCAGGTGGACACCCACGGTGGCGGCCAACGGCGCACACCAAGCACCGGCGGCGTTGACCACCGAGGGTGCTCGAATGAATTCTCCGGTGCTGAGAGCAACCCCGGTGACACGGTCGTGCTTCGCGGTGATAGCGCTGACTTCCGCCGTAATGAATTCCACTCCGAGCGACCGGGCTTTTCGTCCATAGCCCTGTAGCACCGCGTTGGGGTCGACCGAGCCATCACGGCTCCCAAACGTGCCCCCGTGGTAGCCCTCTCCCGCATACAGCGGAAAGCGCTTTTTGATCTCATCCGCCGCGAGCCATTCCACATCACAGCCGAGATTCAGTTGCCGATCGAGACCGGCCCTCGCCTCGGCAGTGCCTGAAGCGTCGGCCAGGAACAGGTTTCCCTGATAGCGGGGCGCAGGCTCGGCCCTCCAATCCCCCACCGCCATCCGCTCTCCGAAGTCGCCGATCGCTTCAAGAGCGAATTGAGACATCCGAATGTTTTCCTCGAGGTTGAACTGCACCCGGACGTTGCCGTCCGAGAGCACGGTCGACGAGAACCGGTAGGTGGGATCTCTCTCGACGACGACGACAGCAATGCTCGGTTCGAGGAACTTTAGGTAGTAGGCCGTGGCCGCCCCCATCGCCGCACCGCCAGCGATGACCACATTGGGACTTTCGATCAAGCAGCGGCTCTCTCGAGTGCCCTTGCCTCGCGGCGGGTTGGCTTTGCGGCCCGCACCGATCGACGCATGAGAGCCAGCGCCAGCAGGGCCAGGACCAGCGCCAGCACCACTACCCCGCCGATCAACTCCCAGCTCGGTGCCCTACCCCAGAACGAGACTTCCTGCAGGGCGCGGATCCCATACGTCGCCGGAAGCAGATAGGACACCGGTCTCACCGATGGCAGCAGGCGATCGATTGAGATGAAGAAGCCGCAAAAGAAAATCGAAACCAGCAGAGTGATCATCGCGTATTGAACGGCCTGGCTTTCTGTCCTGGCCAGGGCAGAAAGCACGAAGCCTATTCCCTGAGCTGCCAGGACCACGAGCAGCACGGAGAAGCCATACCAGAGCCACGAGCCGGCCGGCCGGAACTCGAAGGCGAAGACGGCGGCGGCGGTGAGGGCGGCACCTACCAGGAGGCCGATGACGATATTGGCCAGGTACTTGCCGGCCAGCATTTCGCCCCCGGACAGTGGTGAAACCCGGAACAACTCAATCGCCCCTTGCGACCTCTCTTTCACCAGCGACAGGGCGGCGAAGGTGAGCGTCAAGTGCTGAACCAGAAGTGACACGACGCCCGGGATATAGAAGTGCATGTCAACCACATCGAGGTTGCGATAGTTGCTGGCTTCACCCCGAAAGGGGCTGATGAGGACGGCCGGTTCCATTGCCCTGAATTCCTCCAGGGCGGTTTCGAGTTCGTTGAGATCAGCCTGCAGAGCCTCCAACTCCGCAGCCCGCTCTTCACTGGTGGAACCCTCCAGGCCTTCCACCCGGGTCAGGGCGGAGTCGAGGGGGCCGCTCGCAGCTTCGCTCCCCGTGGTCTGCTCGTTCACCCGGTTGAGAACCGAACGCGACGGCCCGAGCTCAGCCGCCAAGTTGCTCAGCGCCGCTTCCAGCTCGCTGCGCCCGCTTTCGAATGCCTCCTCGTCCTCGGCACGAGCGGCCTGCTCCATCACTTCGACGGCGGCTCGCGCCTCGGGCAAGGGTTCTTCCACCTGCCCTGCCTCGCTCTGGCCCATGATCACCAAATCCTGGAGCACCTCCCGGTTCACCTGGTCAACTGCTCCGACGGCAAAAAGCTCGACCACCCCGGCCTCGAAGGGGTCGATCTGATCGTGAAGGATCGTGATCACCGCCTGCTCGCCGGAACGGACCGTCTCCACCGCGTCCTCCGGAATCACCACCGCGATGCTGGCTTGCCGTGAGTCGATCATGGCGATGGCCTCGTCGACCGTGCCAACCACACCGACCAGGTCGGCCTGAGATCCGAGAGCGGCGGCGAGGTCGCTGCTGCGCTCACTGATCCCGCTCTCGGGGGGAGCGACAACGACGGTCTTGAGAACCGGAGGGTCGGGATTGAATCCCACCCCGAAGAGAAAGAGAATCAGGAATGGACCGATGACCAGGGTCAGGAGCAGGCGAGGCTGTCGAAGGACCTCGAGCACGTCTTTCTTAAAAAAGGCGAAGCCGCGGGTGAACCCGCCCGAAATTCCCTGGGGGTCAGCCATTGTCGGATCCGTCCCCGTTGAGACGCCCGACCAACTCGACGAAGACATCGTCGAAAGGTGGCGAGTAAGGCTCCGCCGACTCCAATTCGAGACCCTGCTCCCCGGCCCAGGTGCCGATGGCCGGTGAGGCATCCCCGGCATCCTCCACCACCAATCGGTATTCCCCAGAGCGTCGATGATCCCAATCGGTCGCCGAGGTCACCTTCACTAGCTCCTCGATTTGTGCCGGATTCAGGGGAGTGGCGAACTTGAGATCCAGCACCTCGCCGCCCATCGCCTGCCGACGAAGGCCCTCGGGCGTGTCGACGGTGAGAAGGCGGCCCTCGTCAAGAATGCCGACTTTGTCGCAATAGGCAGCCTCGCCGACGTACTGGGTGGTGATGAACAGGGTGCGGCCGTGTTCTTTCAGCTCGAGGAAATGGTCCCAGACCTTGCGGCGGAGAACCGGATCGATGCCCGCGGTTGGCTCGTCGAGAAATAGCAGCTCCGGTTTGTGGATGAGAGTGGCGGCTAGCGCCAACCGGCGCTGCATACCCCCGGAGGCCTCGCGCAAGAGCCGGTGGCGATCGGACCAGAGTTCGACGAATCGAAGGACCTCCTTGATGCTTTGGCGCCGTGCTCGCCAGCCCATTCCGAAGAGCGAGGCAGCAAAAGCAAGATTCTGCTTGATCGAAAGCTCGGGATAGAGCACCGAGAGTTGCGGCATGTAGCCAAGCTCGGCCCTGGCTTTCCGGTCAAATTCGACGGGGCGTTTACCGAGCACTGTGAGATCACCGGAGTCGGGCCTGACGACGCCGGTCATGAGCCGGATCGTCGTGGTCTTTCCCGAGCCGCTCGGACCGATGAATCCGAAGATCGATCCTTCCGGTACTTCGAGATCGAGATCGAAGACCCCGATCCCTTCTTCGAATTCCTTGGTGAGACCCTGGGTGGCAATCGCCAGCGCGGGCGACGCAACCTGCTCTTCCACCTTGTCCGGCGGGATGATGGGTTCTGTTTGGGGAAGCTCCGTCACGGGAACAATGGCGTCGGTACTCTCGCTAACCAGGCTCAGCCTCTCTTATGACCGAAACCCAGATACCCGATCGCGCCCAGCCCGAAACAGACCCGGAGTCGGTGTCGACCGAACCCGACCGATCCTGGGAACAGCTGTGGCCCCCGCTTTCGTATTGGTCACGGGCCGCGGTGGTCGTGCTCGGAGTTGTGATCGCAGTGCGAATCCTCGCCGCCCTACAGAACATCCTGTTGATTGTGCTCGCCGCATTCGTGGTGTCCCTCGGCCTGCAGCCGGCGATCCGATGGCTGGAGAGCAAGGGTTTTCGGCGAGGCACCGCGATGGCGGTGCTCATCCTCGCGGGTCTTGCTGCCATGGCCGGTGCGGCGATGGCGGTGGTGCCGGTGATCATCGACCAGGCCGCCCAGGCCTTCGAGCGCCTTCCCGAGATCTGGTCGGATCTGCGGGACCGCCCCGGGGTAATTGGGGACCTGGCCAACCGCTTCGACATCGGGAGCGGCCTCCCCGTCGACTTCAACCCGGTCGCAGTCGTCGGCCCTGTGCTGCTGACGCTCTTCAACGCCGTCACCCTCTTACTGCTGACGCCCTATTTCGCGGTCAGTTTTCCGAATCTGAAACTGGCTGTATTCAGGCTGGTCGCCCGCGACCACCGGGAGAACTATGTCTACATGGTCAACCGGGCCGTCGATCTCACGGCCAACTACATCGTCGGCAACCTGATCATCAGTCTGGCCGCGGGATTAACCGCCTTCGGCGTCTTCACAGCCATCGGCCTCCCCTACGCCGTCGCTCTGGCCACCTGGGTGGCATTGATGGACCTGATTCCTGCCATTGGAGCGTTGATCGGGATGATCCCGGTGGTGATCGTCGCCTCTCAGGTGGGAGTGCGCGAGGTCGTCTTCGCAGTCATCTTCTTCGTGCTCTATCAGCAGTTCGAGAACTACGTCATTGCCCCCCGGGTCATGCGCAAGGCGGTCAACCTCAACCCCGCCCTGGTGATCATTGCCCTCTTGGTCGGCGGCAGCCTCGCCGGCCTGGTCGGAGCGTTACTGGCGCTCCCGGTGGCGGCGCTGATCAAGGTGCTGGTGACCGAGTTCCTGGTCGAGGGCCGTCTGCAGACCGTGCGGGAAGACGCCCCCGAAGACAACATTGCCCGGCGCCGTCTGCGCGGGCGCCAGGGC
>JBOGEW010000353.1:0-6143 GCA_050742075.1 Acidimicrobiia bacterium | reverse complement strand
CTTTGGAGCTGCCAAAAGAGCCGCACCAGTTGCGGGCGCCGGAAGGGACCACAGTTCTTGCCCTCCGTTATCTAGAGGGGGTGGTGATGGTGGGCGACCGCCAGGCCACCGAGGGAAACCAGGTGGCGCATCGCCAGATTCGCAAGGTCTTTCCCTCCGACATGTTCTCTGCCGTGGCCATCGCCGGCACGGCCGGGTTGGCGATCGAGATGGTCCGCCTTTTTCAGGTGGAGCTCGAGCATTACGAAAAGATCGAGGGCTCCCGGCTCTCGCTCGAAGGCAAAGCCGTTTTCCTGGCCCGGTTGGTCCGGAACCAGCTGCCGATGGCCTTCCAGGGTCTGGTGGTGGTCCCGCTCTTCGCCGGCTACGACCAGCTCACGAGCCGGGGACGGCTCTATACCTATGACGTCGTCGGGGGTCGTTATGAGGAAAACGACTTCGGGTCGACCGGTTCGGGGGCCAGTCTCGCCAAGTCTTACCTCCGGAGCACCTTCCGGGACGGCCTCGACGAACCGAGCGCGGTCGACGTCGCGGTTGGAGCCCTGGTGGCCGCCGCCCAGGAAGATACCGCCACCGGGGGTCCGGATCTGAGGAGGGGAATCTTCCCGACGGTGGTCGCAATCGATAGCAACGGAGTGCGGGAGCTCACCGACGACGAGGTAAAGCCCTCCGCCGAAAAGGCGGTGGCGGGAATCCGATGAGCTTCAACTTCTATGTTCCGGCCGAGCAGCAAGTCCGCGACAAGGCCGAATTCGCCCGGAAGGGCATCGCCCGGGGCCGGTCGATCGCGGCCCTCGAGTACGACAATGGCGTGTTGCTTCTGGCCGAAAACCCATCGACCGCCTTGCGCAAGATCAGCGAGGTCTACGACCGGATCGCCTTCGCCGGCGTCGGCCGTTACAACGAGTTCGAGATGCTCCGCAAAGCGGGAATTCGCCAGGCAGATCTGATGGGCTACCTCTACAGCCGCGACGATGTCACTGCCCAGGCCGTCGCCACCTCGTTCTCCGAGGCGCTCGGAGCCATCTTCTCCCGCGAGCCCAAGCCCTACGAGGTCGAGGTGCTGGTGGCCGAGGTCGGTGAACCGAACCGCCTCTACCGGGTGAGTTACGACGGCACTCTCTACGACGAGCGCCAGGTGGCCGCCATCGGAGGCAAGGCCGACGTTCTCGTGGAGAGCTTGCGCAAGGGTTGGTCGGAGGGAATGACTCTCGACGCCGCCCTGGCTCACGGTCAGGCGGCCTTTGCCGCTGCCGAGGGTCGACCCCTCGAGGGTTGGGAAGCGGCGGTGCTCGATCGTCAGAACGGCCGACGCGCCTTTCGACGATTGGAAATGCCGGCTGCTTAGATGCCGGATCGGGCAACCCTCGTTGCTTTCATCTCTTTCGTCCTCCTCGGCGGGATCAACTTTGTCGCCGTCCGGTTCTCCAACCGTGAGCTCGATCCGATGTTTGGGGCCGGCCTTCGCTTCGCTCTGGCCGCGCTCTTGCTGACGGCGGTGTTCCTGCTGAGGAGACAGGAGGTGCCAAGGGGGAGAGCACTGGCCGGGGTATTGCTCTACGGAGTGCTTTCTTTCGGCGGTGCTTATGCCTTTGCCTATTACGCCCTCTCGTACCTGCCGGCCGGGATCGGCTCGGTGATCTTTGCCTCGATGCCGCTCTTTGTCGTGATCCTGGCCCATTTCCACGGACTCGAGCAGTTCCGAGTGAGGGCATTGACCGGCGCCATCGTCACCCTGGTTGGGATCGCCATTCTCTCCAACCCCTTCGCCGCCTCCAGTGTCCCCCTGCTCCCTCTGCTGGCGATGCTGATGTCGGCCGTGATCGCCGCCGAGGGGGCGGTGGTGGCCAAGATGTTCCCGCCGGTCAAGCCCGTGGTCGCCAATGCCGTCGGCATGGCAGCCGGGGCAGTGTTGCTCCTTCTCCTGTCGACGTTCCTGGGCGAGACCTGGCAGCTTCCCACCGTGGCGGCCACCCAATGGGCGGTGGGCTATCTGGTTCTCGCCTCGGCGGTGATGTTTGCCTTGTTCATCTTCGTCATCCAGCGATGGAGTGCCGGTTCGGCTTCCTACATGGCCGCCCTCCTGCCCCTCACGGCGGTCATCGCCGCCGCCATCATGCTTGGCGAGCCGATCACGCTGACGATGGTCGCCGGAGGCATCGTCGTCCTCGCCGGCGTCTACCTCGGTGCCCTCGCCCCCGCCGCGGCCGTCGAACCCGCCCCCGTCATCGGCTAAAAACGCGACCCAGGGTCGCAGCCGTGGTACAGCAACGGTTCCAGCCCACAGACGCGTCGACGGGCCCGGCCCAGGGGATTGAACTTCCGAGCGCAGCAGCCCGGCCGCGGTAGCCTGCCCGACAAGTGGATCGGCGCATTTTTGGGTTGGAGAACGAGTACGGCGTTACATGTACGTTGCGCGGTCAGCGCCGGCTCTCACCCGACGAGGTAGCGCGCTATCTCTTCCGCCGGGTGGTGTCCTGGGGGCGGTCGTCGAATGTCTTCCTCGAAAACGGCGCCCGGCTCTATCTTGATGTCGGCAGCCACCCCGAATACGCCACGCCGGAATGCGATTCGCTCCGGAGCCTCGTGGCCCATGACAAGGCCGGGGAGCGGATCCTCGACTCACTGGTCCACTCCGCCGAACAACGCCTCGAGGAGGAGGGCATCCGGGGCGACATCTACCTCTTCAAGAACAACACCGACTCCGCCGGCAACTCTTATGGATGCCACGAGAACTATCTCGTCAGCCGGCACAAGGACTTCCACAAGACCGTCGATGTCCTGATCCCATTCCTGGTCACTCGCCAGATCTTCCTTGGCGCCGGCAAACTCATGCAGACGCCTCGCGGCACCGGTTATTCGATCGCCCAGCGAGCCGAGCACATCTGGGAAGGCGTTTCCTCCGCCACCACCCGCAGCCGACCGATCATCAACACCCGCGATGAGCCTCATGCCGATGCCGAGCGCTATCGCCGCCTCCATGTGATCGCCGGTGACTCGAACATGAGCGAATACGCCACCCACGTCAAGGTGGGAACGGTGGTGGCACTCCTCCAGATGATCGAACGCGACGCCGTGTTCCGCGATCTCAGTTTGGAGAACCCGATCCGCGCCATCCGCGAGATCGCCCACGACCTCACCTGCCGCCGCAAGGTCCGGCTGGCCAACGGCCGCGAGCTCTCTGCCCTCGACATTCAGTGGGAGTACTTCGATCGGGTGGTGCGCTTCTCTCGCAACCCCGGCTTCCCCCCCGAAGTCCAATCGGCGGTCGACCGTTGGGAGCATCTCCTCACCGGGCTTGAGAAGGATCCGCTCTCCCTCGAGCGTGAAGTCGATTGGGTGGTCAAGTACCGGCTGCTCGAGCGCTATAGGGAACAGCGCCAGTTGCCGCTCTCTCACCCCCGGCTGGCGATGCTCGAACTCTCTTATCACGACGTCGACCAGAGCCGGGGGATCTACAACCTCCTGGTCCGCCAGGGCCTGGTTGATCGGGTGGTAACCGAACAGGAGATCAAGGAAGCCATGACGCTGGCGCCGCAAACCACCCGCGCCCGCCTCCGCGGTGAATTCATCAAGGCTGCCAAGGCCAAACGGCGCGATTTCACGGTTGACTGGGTCCACCTGAAGCTCAACGATCAGGCACAACGCACGGTGCTTTGCAAGGATCCGTTCAAGGCTTTCGACGACAGGGTTGATCGGTTGATCGAAAGCCTGTAGTCGAAGCCAATGCGGAAAGTCCTCGAGCGCGTCATCAATCTGCTGGTGATGCTCCTCACCGCTTCCCGCCCGGTTCCCGCCGATGAGATCAGACGCACCATCCCCGGCTACTCCGCCGACTCCGACGAGGCGTTTCATCGCATGTTCGAGCGCGACAAGGACCTTTTGCGCCGAATCGGAATCCCAATCGAGCTGCGCCCGATGGACGGCTGGGAGGTAGATCACGGATATCTCGTCGATCCCAACGCCTACCGGCTAGCCGACCCCGGTCTCACCGACGAGGAGAGGGCAGCCTTGCTGCTCGCTGCACAAATGGTCCGACTGGGCGGGGAACTGGCCGCCCCCGAGGCCGTCCTCAAACTCGGCGGGGCCCGCACCACCGGTGCGGTCGAGCCGCTCTCGGCTGACCTCGGTTTGGGCGCGGAAACCCTCGGTGAATTGTTCAAGGCCGTGACCGAACGCCGGCTCGTTTCGTTTCGGTATCGAAGCACCGCCCGGCGGATGGCCCCTTACGGGCTCGGTCACCGACGCGGTCACTGGTACTTGGTAGGAGGGACGAACGAGGGCCAACGAACCTATCGCGTGGATCGCATGGAACAGATCGAGGTCGAGGCAGAGACCGGGACCTTTCGTCGGCCCGAAGACTTCGACCTCAAAGGTGTCCTCGACCACCTCGCCTGGGAAGGGGGACCCGGGGCCTCAACCCAAGCGATGGTCCGGTTCTCCCCGGAAGTGGCGTGGTGGGCCTCCCGCCAGCTCGGAAGCACAGCCCGTCAGACCGACGCCGCTGGATCGATCACGGTCACGGTGGCGGTCTCGAATCCCGCCGCCTTCCTCGGCTGGGTCCTGACTTTTGGGGAGGGCGCCGAGGTGCTGTCGCCACCGCAGCTCCGTCAGGCAGTGATCGATCGGGTGAAGGGCGTGGCGTGAGCCAGCGGACCGCTTCCCGGCTCTCTCGCATCCTGGCCATGATCCCCTGGGTCATCGCCAACCCGGGGTCGAGTGTCGAAGAGGTGTGCCGGCGCTTCGGTTACACGGAGGGCGATCTCGCCCAGGACCTCAACATCGTCTTCGTCTGCGGGCTCCCCGGATATGGCCCGGGAGACTTGATGTCGGCCGAGATCGTCGACGACGAAGTCGTCATCGACATGGCCGACTATTTCGAGGACGCCCCCCGTTTGGCTCCGGCCGAGGCCCTGGCGCTTCTAGCTGCTGGCATGGCCATCGACGCCAGTGGCCAAGGCGGTGAGGTACTTAGAGACGCGGTCGACAAACTCAGTGCGGCGCTCCTACCCGAAGGCTCAGATGTCATTGATATCGATCTGGCCGCCGAACCGGAATTGGTCGGTCGGTTGAAGAGCGCGGCGGCCAGCAACGAGGTGGTGGCGATCACCTACACCTCCCTCAGCCGGGACGAAACCACAGAGCGGGACGTCGAGCCATGGTCGGTCTTCTCGTCGCTCGGAAACTGGTACCTCATGGGGCACTGTCGTCTTGCCCAGGATCGACGCGTTTTCCGAGTTGATCGGATTAAGGCAGCCGCCTCGACCGGAGAGACCTTCACCCCGCCGGCGAACTTGCCTCCGGCCGAAGCCAGGTATGTGCCATCAATCGAAGATGTGCGAGCCCGCATTGCTCTCGCCCCAAGCGCCCGATGGGTTACCGAGTACTACCCGGTCGACGTCGTCAGCGATCGCACCGAGGAGCTTGTCGTGGACTTCAGTGCCGCCGACCCGCTCGTGGCGGCAAGACTCCTACTCAGGCTCGGGCCCGATGCGAAGCTGATCAAGGGCAAGGAAGTAGAGCGCGCGTTGGCAGAACTACGCCATCGAATCCTTGAGGTCTATAGGGACTAATCCGTTAGGACCTAACCGTGGTGGTCTACTCAAGTCCAACGTTCTCACCGCCGATACCACGAGCACTGTTTGCAAAGGCGGAGAACCAGGAAAATGACCACTATCAAGACAACCTGCAGCTGGTGTGGAGATGTCCAGCTAACCCCCTCGGACCTAGCCCTTGAGCTGGCTCCCAGCCAGGACGAAGGCAACTACCGCTTCGTCTGCCCGACCTGCGCCACGGTGCAACGTCGGCCGGCGAATGCCCGGGTGGTCAGCGTTCTCCTCGCCACCGGTGTTTCCTACGAGGTGGTCAATCCCGACCCCATTACCGAAGAGGAAATCGCCGCCTTTGCCGCAGCTTTGGCCGCCGAGCCGGATCCCTTCCGCCTGCTCGCCGGTTAGGCGAAACTACACCCCGCCGGACGAACTCCAGGGTGATCTCCAGCGCATGAACTAGCTGGTGGTCGGTTCCTCCGCCGGGGTGTATTCGCGCCTCTTCGAGCGGCGAGCAGACTCCCCCCTCCCCGGCTGTTTCTCCCCCCGGCGAGCGAAGCGAGTTTGGGGGGAGTGGCCCGAAGGGCCGAGGGG
>JBOGEW010000352.1:0-6808 GCA_050742075.1 Acidimicrobiia bacterium | reverse complement strand
GTGGTATCGAGACCGAGTGTGGGTCGTTCTATCTCGCCATCGGGATGAAGAAGCAAGAAACGCAACGGCGCTCCGCCGTGGTAGTGGTACGTCTCGACGATGCTCAAACGATGCAAGGCCGAGAAGTCTGGCCGTTGGACCAGAAAGAAGATCGCGGTCGAGAATTCGTCAGCGAAGTACTGGGAGTACATGCCGCCCTCGTCGGGGAGCGGCTCCAGTCCCAGATCGGCGATCAACCGCTCAGGGCCGATCATGTGGTGGCTAGGGCTCGCGCCCGTTCGGTGATTTCCGATCTGGCTGCCGGAAGGTCGACTGTGAGGATTCCGGTCTCGTCGACGACTCGACGGCCCCCGACCCAGACTCCCCTGATCAACCCGGGATGACCGGAGTAGACGAGATGGGTGATCAGGTCCCGATCCTCGGTCATCGGTACCAAGGGGTCGACATCCAGCAACACCATGTCGGCTTTGGCGCCTGCTCCCAGGTGCCCGAGGTCATCCCGTCCCAGTGCCAGCGCTCCCTCTCTCGTGGCCATCTGCAGAACGTCCATCGGTCCGAGGGCGCCGGCATCGGCGGCTCTCAAGCGGGCGAGGTGGAGGGCACCCCTCATGTCCTCGAAGAGGTCGAGGCGATCATGAGAGGCCGGGCCGTCGGTTCCGAGGCCGACCCGGATTCCGGCTTTTCTCATCTCGGTCACCCGAGCGATTCCGGAGGCATGCTTGCCATTCGAAGAAGGGCAGTGGGCGACCGACGCCCGGTGGGCAGCGAGTATCTCGAGGTCTTGGTCAGAGAGCCAGACCGAGTGAGCCGCCACTACCGGGGAGTCGAGGATTCCGATATGAGCGAGGTAAGCCGTGACCGACATCCCGGTGCTGGCGCTTACCCCATCGCCTTCGTGCTCAGCTTCGGCGAGATGAATCTGAACATGCATGCCGTGCTTCGCGGCCAATTCGGCCACCCTTCGCAGGGCTTCTTCGGCAACGGCGTAAGCCGAGTGGGGACCGAAACCGACGCTGATGAGCGCATGGTCCTGCCAATGGCGGGCCTCTTCGACCATTGCTTCTATCTGTGCCCTCCAGTCACCGAAGCGCGCCAGGTCCTCGGCCACCAGGATCGGAGGGGTAACCACGCAACGGAGGCCGGCGGCGCTGGCGGCGTTGGCTACGGCTCGGGGATGGAAATACATCTCGTGGCTGGTGGTGATGCCATTGCCCAGCAGCTCGGCGGCCCCCAGCGTCATCGCCAGTTCGACGTCCTCGGGGGTGAGCTTGCCTTCTCGGGGCCACATCACCTCGGTCAGCCATCGCGAGACCGGCAACCCTTCACCTGCTCCCCGCAGCAGAACCATCGGGGTGTGAGCATGGGTATTGATCAACCCCGGGATCACCAGCCCGCGCAGTTCAATCGACTGGCCATCGGTTCTGGGAGCTTCCGCGGCAGGACCGGACCACGTCACCACGCCATCGTTCACGTCGACCGCGGCTCGCGCGACGACTTCCGGTTGAGCCGTCATCGTGATCAACCAGTCGCTGAGAAACCTGGTCACGACTGGCATGGTAAGTTTCTGATAGTTGTCAGACAACCTCGGAAACTCGTCCACCCTGCGGAGCGTCGATTGGAGCGACGACGCCCTGGTGATCATCGATCAAACGAGGCTCCCCGGAGAGATCAGTTATCTGCCTCTGTCGACCGCTGATGAGGTCGTATCGGCGATCAAGACCCTGGCGGTGCGGGGCGCGCCCTCGATTGGGGTGGCCGGGGCTTTCGGAGTGATCCTCGCCTTTCGTGAGTTTCCCAACGACGAGCAAGGGTTCGCCAGCGCAGTGGAGGCAATCCGGAACGCCCGCCCGACGGCTGTCAACCTCTCGCGTTCGGTTGATAGGGTGGCCGCACGGGCGGGCGAGGGGATGGAAGCGATGCTCGAGGAAGCGCTGGCCGTCCGCGACGACGAGATCGCGGCCTGCTGGTCGATGGGCATCAACGGTGCCGAATTGCTGGTCGAATTGCTTGGCAATCGTCCTCAGCGGCTGATGACCATCTGCAACACCGGGGGCCTGGCCGCGGTTGAGCGAGGGACCGCCCTTGGTGTGATTCAAACGATGTTCGAAAAGGGTTTGCTAGAAGAGGCGCTGGCGACAGAAACGCGGCCCCTACTTCAGGGAAGCCGGCTCACCACCTGGGAGCTCGAGCGAATGGGCGCTCCTTTCCGTTTGCTGGTTGATTCCGCCGGACCTTTTGTGCTGTCCTCGGGTGGGGCGGAGGCGGTGCTGACGGGGGCAGATCGGATCGCGGCCAATGGCGACACTGCCAACAAGGTTGGTTCTTTCGCCCTCGCGCTGGGAGCCCGCTATGCCGGGGCGCCTTTCATCGTGGTCGCCCCTGAATCCACAATCGATCAAGACACGCCCTCCGGGGAGATGATCGAAATCGAAGAACGGGGCCCGGGAGAGGTCGTGGCGGTCGGGGGGGTTCAGTTCGCGCCGGAAACCACCCAGGCATTGAACCCGGCCTTCGATATCACCCCCGCTGAACTGATCACCGCCATCGTCACCGACCGGCGGGTCGTCAGAGTCGATCGGGGTGAGAAGCTATCTGACGTTCCTTTGGGCGAGCGACGGCTTAATGCTGAGCAATGAACAGGAGAAAGACCATGCGCGGATACACGAAATTGATTAGCACCCTCGGGCTCGTCGCGTTGCTGGCGGCCTGCGCCGGGGGAGGCAGCGTCACAACCGATGGCGGCGGCGTCACCGAGACCACTGGGGCAGCCGAGGGACCGACCTTCATCTACATCACCCCCAACCCGATCGGCATCAACAAGTTCCTCGAACTTGGTCAGATCGGCACCCAACGGGCGGCAGAGGCGACCGGCGGCAGCTTCAAAGTCTTCGAGAGCACCGATCTCAATAGCCGGCGAGCCAATGTCGAGGCTGCGATTGAAGAGGCGCCCGACGTGATCGTTCTCACCACCTTCGAATTCACGGAGATGGCCGGCGAATTCGCTCCTGCCAATCCCGATCAGGAGTTCATCTTGATCGATGCTTGCCCGGAGACCGAGACGCCAATCGAGAATCTCCATTGCGGGGTGTTTCGCGAGCATGAGGGGGCCTACCTCCTCGGCTTGATGGCCGGCAACCTCACTGAAACCGGACAGATTGGTTCCGTGGTGGCCCTCGACATACCGTTCCTCCATCGTTGGTCCGACAGCTTTGCCTTAGGCGCCCAAACGGTCGATCCCTCGATCACCGACTCGCAGGTGTTCATCGCTGGCGACAACCCCTTCTCCGATCCCGCCACCGCCAAGGAACAAGCGCTGGCTCTGGCGGCCCAAGGGGCGGACCAGATCTTTGCGGTTGGCGCCGGCTCCAACGGGGGCATCTTCGAGGCAGCTCAAGAAGAGGGATTCATGACGTATGGCGTCGACGTGAATCAATGTCCCGATGCCGCCGGTTCGATCGTCGACAACAACCTCAAGCTCGTGGACAACGTCGTCTCCCAACTCATCACTTCGATCCTCGACGGCAACGCCGAACCACTGACGTCATTCGGTTTGGCCGAGGGCGGGACTGGAGTAGTTGCGATTTCCGACGAGCTGGAGGGCTCGGAGTGCTTGATCGCCGACTACCCCGAGATCGTCGAGCAGGTCCAGACCGCAGCCGATCAGATCATCGACGGTTCTCTGGAAGTTCCTGACCCGTTGTTTGGCTGACACCGTGCCCAACGTGCTCGAACTCCGGGGGATCAGCAAGAGTTTCCCCGGAGTTCGCGCCAATGACGACGTCGATCTCGCGGTTCGCAGGGGCGATATCCACGCCATCGTCGGCGAGAATGGAGCCGGCAAGACAACTCTGATGTCGATTCTCTATGGATTGACGAGCCCCGATTCCGGCGAGATCGTGATCGGCGGACGCAACGTGCATTTCAACTCGGCTCTGGATGCGATTGCCGCAGGGCTCGGGATGGTTCACCAAGCATTCAAGTTGTTTCCGACCATGACGGTGGCCGAAAACGTTGTCTTTCGCAACGAGCCCCGCAGAGGGTTCTTGCTCGATCGCGATGAGGCGGCAGAACGAGTTCGAGCTCTCGGCTCGGATTACGGACTGGTGGTCGATCCACGGGCAAGAATCGAGGACCTGCCTGTTGGAGTTCTGCAGCGAGTAGAGATTCTCAAGGCTCTCTATCGAGATGCCCAGGTTCTGATCCTCGACGAGCCAACAGCTGTCTTAACGCCGCAAGAACGGGACAACCTCTTTGTCACTCTCCGCCGGCTCAAAGAGCGAGGGCGGACCGTGATCTTCATCACTCACAAACTTGCAGAGGTCATGGCGGTCTCGGATCGGGTCACCGTCCTGCGAGGGGGGCGGGCCATTGCTCATCTCGATACGGCTTCGACCTCGCCAGCCGAAATGTCCCGATTGATGACGGGCCGGAATGTGGACCTCGACCGCCGGCCGCCTCCATCCGCAGTAGGAGCGCCGGTTCTCACCGTCGCCGACCTGACGGTGCGAGACGAAAACGGCTTCGTCCAGGTCGACGACGTTTCCTTCCAGGTGCGCTCGGGTGAGATCCTGGGTGTGGCGGCCGTGGCCGGCAACGGACAGCACGAGCTCATCGAGGCGATCTGTGGGCTCCGCACGCCCGACCGAGGGTCGATTGTGGTTGGGGGGCGTGAAGTCGCTACCGCCGACATGGCTGCCACCAGGGAAAGTGGCTTGGCCTACATTCCCGAAGACCGGCACCGGGTAGGCACCGCCGCTGGGGGAGAGGTCTGGGCCAACCTGGTAATGGGGTTCCAGCGGCTAGAACGATTTCGACGGGGGCGATTCATCCGTCGGGCTGAGGTCGACGCCCACGCCCGCCGGATCGTCGCTGATTACGACGTACGAGTGTCGGGACCCGAGGTATCTGCAGCCACGCTTTCCGGGGGGAACCTCCAGAAGGTAGTAGTTGGTCGGGAGATGTCACATGCCGCGCCATTGCTGGTAGCCGAACAGCCCACCCGGGGAGTGGACGTCGGGGCCATCGAGTTTCTCCATCGCCAACTCGTCGACTATCGGGACCAAGGTGGTGGAGTCCTGCTGGTGTCGGCAGAGTTATGGGAGCTACTGGCGCTCTCGACCCGGATCGTGGTGATGTACGAAGGCCGGATAGTGGCCGACCTCGATCCTGGAGAAACGGATGAGGCGGAACTCGGCTTTTTCATGACCGGCGGGAGCAAATGATCAGCCAGACCTCGTCGAACCGGCTGTCGGTCGCCTTCTCGATCCTGTCCGCGCTTGTGATCGGAGCCGTTGTGATCGCTCTCTCCGGTACCAACCCCCTGTTGGCCTATCAAGAGATGGTTGATGGCGCCCTGACGGGTTCGGGACTACGCAACACGGTGGCGCGGATGATCCCGATCGTCGGGATGGGTCTGGCGCTTTCGATCCCATTTCGGGCCGGGGTGATCAATCTGGGGGGCGAGGGTCAGATGGTGCTCGGCGGCCTGGCGGGAACACTCACCGCTATCTACCTACCGGGACCGCCGCCGCTGGTGATGGTCGCCTCGGTTCTGGCCGGGGCGGTGGCCGGCTCTTTCTGGGCCTTTCTGGCGGCCGCCGGCCAGATCTGGCTGAAGCTGCCGATCCTGATCAGCTCACTGCTTTTGGCATACCCCGCCCGGGCCATCACCAGCTACCTGGTCCGTTTTCCATTCGCCGACCCAACGGTTACTTCCTCCTCAACGGTCCCAGTACCAAACGCGAGCCGGATCCCCAAGCTCCCGCTCTTCGGAGGTGTCTCGGCCAGCATCATCTTGCTCGCCTTGTTCCTCGTGGCAATCGCCATCTTCAACCAAAGAACCGTGGCTGGCTACGAAACGAGAATGACCGGGCTCAACTCCCGCTTCTCACGATATGGGGGCGTGGGAGTCGACCGGCAAGTGGTTTGGGTCATGGTCGCATCGGGTGCGATCAGCGGAGTGATTGGCACTCACCTCGTGGTCGGGGAAACATATCGGTTCCTCGACGGCGACCTGGTTGTCACCGGATTTGCCTGGACTGGATTGCTCGTAACGCTCCTCGCTTCCCATCGTCCGCTACCAATGCTGGCGGCAGGGGCTTTCTTCGCAGCCTTACAGATTGGCGGTCTGGCAATGCAGCGGAACGTCAATGTTCCCTGGCAAATCGCCCTCGTCCTCCAAGCGGTGGTGATCGTCGTCCTCGCCAGCCGCTACGTCCTTGGTTGGCGGCAGCGCGAGCAACCCGACGAGGTCCCCATGGTCGAAGGAGAGCTCACCGTGACGGGCGAGGTCTGATGGGCAACCGGCGTGTTTGATCAGCTCTTTGACGGAGCATTGCTCGAATCGGTGGTCCGAGCGCTGATTCCAATTCTCCTCGCAGCCATCGGCGGGATGGTGTGCGAGCGGGCCGGGGTCTTTCAGATCTCGCTCGAAGGGATGATGCTGGTAGGCGCCTTTGCCGCCGTGGCCGGCTCCTATCTCGGTCAAAGTGCGGGGTTGGGGGTGACGATCGCCATGGTGGTCACCGCCCTTTTCTCGCTCATCCTCGGATACGGAGCAGTCACTCGCCGGGGTGATCCGATTGTCTTAGGAGTGGCGGTGAATCTCCTCGCCCTGGGCTTGACGAGCTTCTTGCTTCCCCAGCTCTTTGGGGTCCGTGGGGTCCTTCAGCACCCACGGATCGATGGTCTGGACCGGTTTGCCATTCCCCTCCTTTCGGATATCCCACTTGTCGGCCAGGCACTGTTCCATCTGACGGTGCCTGGCTATCAAGCCCTTTTGGCCATCCCTGCCATCTGGCTTTTCCTG
>JBOGEW010000351.1:0-5549 GCA_050742075.1 Acidimicrobiia bacterium | reverse complement strand
TCCGGCGGCATCGATCTTGGTCACAGTCATTACGACTGGCTTGCCAGCGGAGCCCACCCTCTCGGCGATGAGCCGGTCACCCGGACCGATCGGTTGGGTGGCGTCGACCAGAAAGCAGGTGACATCGGCGTCGGCCAGGCTCCCGTAGACCAGCCGGTTGAGCCGATTGCCGAGCTCCGCCTTGGGTTTGTGGAGTCCCGGCGTGTCGACCAGGACCATTTGCCAGTTCCCGACCGGGTCGTTGACAACCCCCCTAATCAGAGATCGGGTCGTCTGGGGGCGGTTGGAGGTAATCGAGATCTTGCGACCAACGAGGCGGTTGACCAGGGTCGATTTCCCGACGTTGGGGCGGCCGACCAATGTCACCACCCCCGAGCGCTTCATCCGGGAAATTCCATCAGGCCCGGCGAGCCAGCACCGATGAAACCCGCCTCCCCTGCAGGCGATCGACTTCCAGTTCGAGACCATTGATCTCAAAGCTCTCGCCCTCCTCCGGGACCCGTCCGGCCAGTCCCAACACCAAACCGGCGACCGTGTCCCATTCCTCGTCCGGGAGGTCGACCGAGAAGAGATCCCCCAGAGCCTGGACCTCAAGGCGGCCGTCTGCCCGATAAACCCCGTCTCCGACCGGTTCGAGAAGCTCTTCCTCGGGGTCATGCTCGTCTGTGATCTCTCCTACCAGCTCCTCGAGAAGATCTTCGATCGAAACGACACCGGTGATGTCGCCGTATTCGTCTACCACCATCGCCAGATGAGTCTTCTGCGACTGCATCTCCCGCAGGAGGTCCGACGCCCGCTTGTTCTCGGGAACAAAGGAGATGTCCCGAACAAATGTTGTCAGACGCCCGACCTCCTGTCCGGTGGCATGGGCACCCAGAACATCCTTCGTCAAAACCATCCCGATCACGTCACCGTTGGGTCCCGTGACGGGGTAGCGCGAATGTCCGTGCTCGTTCGAGAGCGCGACCAGGCCGCCAATATCGGCGCCGGCATCGATCGTGATCATGTCCTGTCGAGGGACCATCACCTCGCGAACGATCGTGTCGGTGAACTCGAGCACCGAATCGATCAGCTCCCGCTCCTCCTCCTCTTCGACGGTGCCGTTCTCGCCAGGTATCTCCTCAGCCTCGGTTTCGTCGTCGGCGATGAACTCGTTGGCGGCCGTGCCGAAACGAACCATCGGGATCAGGATCGGGGCCAGCGAGTAGGCCAGCGAGCCTGCCCGCGCCCGCCCAAACCCTCGGGCGAGAAAATCGCCTATCACCCAATAGAGGATCACCGGTATCGCCAATCGCCAGATGAGAGCCGGTCCTTCTATGCCCTCGGTGAAGATCCAGACCATCGGCGCCAAAGCAGCCAGAAGGAGGAAAGACTGCACAGCGTTGATCGAAGGGTGCAGTAGATCGCGTTCCTCAAGGAGGCGGGCAATGGAGTCGGCACCTGGGGTGCCATCGGCTGCCGCCCGGAGGGCGTCCGCCCGGTTGGTGCGAATCGCCGACGTCAAGCCAGCACGGAGGGTGGCGGCCAGGGTCAGGAGCGCGATCGAGACAACTGTGGCAAAGATCAACGGCGGCTGAGCCCCTGCGCTTTGAGGATAATTCGCTCCCGGTGCTCCATAGCCTCGGCCTCGAGGTCGGTGTCATGGTCGTAACCGAGCAGATGAAGAACTCCGTGGGTGGTCATCAGCGCCAGCTCGTCGCGGAAAGAAACCTCGAACTCCGCGGCCTGGCGGCGGATGTAGTCGGGAGCGATGACGATGTCTCCCAGGAGGCGCGGGGGTCCGTCGATCGAGAACGGGGGAGGTAGCCCCGGCTGCATGTCGTCGAGAGGAAAGCTCAACACGTCCGTCGGGCCCTTCTTACCCAAACCATCGGCATTCAGACGGGCCATCCCCTGATCGGTGGCCACGGTGATTGAAAGCTCCGAATTAGTCGGGTAGCCCTCGGCGAGAAGCGCCTGCTCGGCCCAGCGGCGCAGCGAATCCGGGTCGATGTCAGATGATCCGTGTTGGTCGTCGACCTCGATCTTCATGCTGCCTCAGGATCCGGGGAAGTTGGGATATTGGATCCGTTGGTGGTAGTGGCCCACCAGTGCTTCGAGGAACGCACGACGGGTCCTGGTTAGTTGGGCCAGCGTAAGAGAGCATTCGCTCAACTGGCCATCGTTGACCTTCTCGTCCACCACTCGATTGACTACTTTCTCGATTGCCTCCGGCGTCGGCTCTTCCTCCTGGAAGACGGCCCGGCATGCAGCTTCCAGCGAGTCCGCCAGCATCACGATCGCCATCTCCGAGGACCGAGGCTTGTGGCCGACGTGGCGAAAGTCAGCCGGGTCCACTGCCTCGTCGCCTTCGGCCCGCCGCGCCTTCTCGTAGAAGAACCGCATGATTCCGTCCCCGTGGTGGGTGACGATCGCTTCCGCTACTTCGGTCGGGATCTTGAACCGGCGGGCCAGGTCCACACCATCGGTCACGTGCTGGCGAATCATGGCCACCGACTGCCGGGGGTCGAGGTCGTCGTGAGGATTGGAAGCGCCGAATTGATTTTCGATGAAGTAGGTGGGGTTGACCGTCTTTCCGAGGTCGTGGTAATACGCCGCGGCTCGAGCCAGCAGCGCGTTCGCCCCTACGGCCCGGGCGGCGGCGTCGGCCAGCGTTCCCACCATCAGCGAGTGATTGAACGTGCCGAACGCCTCCTCCTGCAACCGGACGAGGGCGGCGTGGTTACGGTCGGTCAATTCGAGGAGCCGGAGATTGGTGGTGATGTCGAAGGCGTTCTCGAAGAACTGCAACGCTGCCAGTCCCAAAAGTGCGGTGAGCACCGAGATCCCTGCGGCGAGGGCTCCGGCCCCGGCCACCGTCTCCCAGGCGTTTTGATCGGGGGTGGTGTGAAAGAACCAAGCCACCGTGGCTGCGATCAAGGTCACGGTGGCGGCCGAGGCAAGGACCGCCCGCCGATAGGCGCCCTGAGTGGAGAGGGACGAGACGAACCCGCTCGGGATCATCGTCGACATCGCCGCGTAAGCCGCCAGACCAGGATCGCGGGTCCCCGCGGCGACCAAGACCGACATGGCCAGAGCCATCACCGCTGCGACTCTCGAGTCGAAGAGCACAGTTGTCATCAGTCCGAAGATCACGGTGGGAAGGAGATACCACCCCGCCACTTCGTTGAGGCCAGCTTGCGCCTCGATCGTGAGCCGAACCGCTCCGGCGCCGAGGACGACGAGCAATCCCAGCAGCGCCGCCATGCGGGGTCGGTTCCAGAACTCCTGGCGGAACCGTGCCAAATAGAAACCAATCGAGGCCACCATTGCCGCCAGCACCGCCAACAACCCGGCCGACTGTCCCGCTTCGGCCAAAGAGGCCGCCCGCGTGGCCCGGATGGCGTCGATCATGACCTGGTCGAGGACATCGCCTTCGTCGGCGATGGTCTCATTGGCGAGGATCGTCTGGGTGATGTCTTCGACACCGGCCCGCGCCTCTTGCCTCTCACGTTCGGTGGCGTCCGGATTGAACACATAGTTGGCCCGCACTGCACTGGAGACGACGTCGGCCGCGGCGGCCTGGGCTCGGGCATCGGCGCTTGCTCCGATCAGAACCAGTGGTGGATTGGCGATGATGTCATTGCGAATCTGGCCCAGGTTCTCACTCGTGACGCGTTCCCCGAAAACGTCGTTCAATTCCCGCTGGGCGCTTTCGTTGATGGCTGCCAGCCAGCTTTGCTCACCCACCGCGGTGCGCACCACGTCCCCCGACGCATAGGCCACCAGAGTTTCAACCGTCTCCAGGTTGAGGTTGGCATCGAGCTCTCTGAGCTCTTCGACCTGAACGTCGGCCGTGCGTACGGCCGGGCGATAGCCCACCGGGACCGAGAAACAGTTGCCGTCCTCGCACTCGATCGTCTGCAGATCGTTGCTACTCGACAGTGTGAGCGCGTCGGGGAATTCGGGGTCGCTGCCATCCACCGCCACATACGTGGGCAGCGCCGCGACTTGTGATTGCCAGGTGCCATTGCTCTGGCTTTCGGCCATCCCAATCTGCGTGCCGTTCTCGTCGTAGACCAGGACGCTGATCCCTCCGAGGCCCCGATCGACAGAATCGGCAGAGAAGACCGAATCGACATCGGCGTCGAGGAACACCTGTCCGGAGACCGCATAGGCCGTGGCTGCCGTGCCCCCCGTGGTCGAAGCGGCGACGGTGGTGGTGGCGATCTGATCAGGGGGGCTGAGTCGTGGAACGGGGGCGGTGTGATCGACCACCCCGGCGGCAGCAGCGGCCATGATCTCCTCGATTGCTGCCACACCAGCTTCCTCGGCCCCGACGTCGCGGGAGAGCTGGTCGGGTACCTCGCTGACCGCTTCGATCCGGGCCCTCTCGGTTGCCTCCTCATCAACTACCTCGGCGGTCAATTCGGCGACGTAATTTCGAGTCGCCACCTGACCGGGTTCGAGGATTGACCGCTCAGATTCTCCGAGCGAGAGCAGCCCCCAGGCGCCTAGGGCGGTGGCGACCAGGATCGAGAGCCGAACCAGGTTGGTGCGCTTCATCGACCGTCACCGTCGAATCGAGAGTATGCGTCGACGATGGCGGCCACTATCCGGTGTCGAACCACGTCCTTGGAGGAGAGTTCGATAAAAGCGACTCCAGGAATCCCTTTCAAAATACGGCGAACCGTCTCGAGACCCGAAGTCTTCTGCGCAGGGAGATCGGTCTGAGTCACGTCACCTGTGACGACCATTTTCGAGTTGAACCCCAGCCTGGTCAAGAACATCTTCATTTGCTCCGGCGAGGTGTTTTGCGCCTCGTCAAGGATCACGCAGGCATCGTTGAGAGTGCGACCACGCATGTACGCCAAAGGGGCGATCTCGATCGTCCCCTTCTCAGTTAGTCGAGCTGTTTCCTCGGGGCCAAGCATGTCCCACAGCGCGTCATAGAGCGGGCGGAGGTAAGGATCGATCTTGGCAAAGAGGTCGCCGGGCAAGAAACCGAGGCGCTCTCCTGCCTCCACTGCCGGTCGGGTGAGGATGATGCGACGGACGGCCCCCGCCGCCAACGCTTCCACGGCGACGGCCATCGCCAGGTAGGTCTTCCCGGTGCCGGCCGGCCCGATTGCAAACGTAACCGTGTTCTCACGGACCGCATTGATGTAGCGATGCTGGCCATGGGTCTTTGGTCGCACGAGCTTTCCCCGACCCACGGCCACGCCGTCGGAAAGAATGCCGGCAGGACTGGGCACCGATGCTCGCACCATTCCCACAATCTGCTCGAGACGCTGGACGTCGAGCCGCTCGCCTTCCTGGATGAGGATCAACAACTCGTCCAGGACCGTTCGCGCTTCCTCCACCTCGGGAGCCGCACCGGAGAGCGACACCTCGTTTCCGCGCGCCACCATCACCACCGTGGGAAAGGCGGCTTCCAGCGCCTTGAAGTTGGCGTCCGCCTGCCCGAGCAAATCGAGCATCAGATGGTTGGAGGGTACGCGCAGACGTTCTTCGACGAGGTCGGGGGTCACGGCAGAGGGGCTACCGATAGCAAGCGTGAATTATACGGC
>JBOGEW010000350.1:0-3814 GCA_050742075.1 Acidimicrobiia bacterium | reverse complement strand
GAGGTACTTCTTCGGCATGAAGATGGTCTTCACCATCGTCTTGAAGGTGACGGCCATCCCCTTGGCCAAACCCCTGCCCGGGATCGTCGGCAGACGGCTCGTCATGCGATCACCTTGAGAGCACCAGTGGCCAAGATATTGGCGAGCGAGATCGGCACCAGCCACTTCCAGGCGATCGATTGGAGCTGATCCTCACGGAAACGGGGAAAGGTCCAGCGAAACCAGATCATCAGGAAGACCAGCACCCCAACTTTGGCGAAGAGGATCAGCGGACCAAAGATGTTGAGCTGGGTCTCACTCAGTCCCGGTGCCCAGTAGCCGCCCAGGAACAAAGTGGCGGCGATAGCCGAGAGCGAGAACATGTTTGCGAACTCGGCCAGGAAGAAGAAGAGAAAGCGGAATCCGGAGTACTCGGTGATGTAGCCCATCACCA
This sequence comes from Acidimicrobiia bacterium, assembly GCA_050742075.1. Lineage (GTDB taxonomy): Bacteria > Actinomycetota > Acidimicrobiia > Spongiisociales > ZC4RG35 > JACCTH01. The sequence goes on along the minus strand of JBOGEW010000350.1, from coordinate 3,381 downwards.
ACTCCGACTCGGCGATGGGCATGTCAAAGGGGATCCGGGCGAGCTCGGCGAGCGAGGCGATGATGAAAACTCCAAAACCGACAAACTGGACGACGACGAACGGCATCCCGAATGCCCAGCCCCGCTCGGAGAACCAGGCCGCCTGTGCCTCGACGATACCGGTCAGAGACATGGTTCCCGCCATGATCACCACCCCGACCACCGCCAGGATCAGGGGCAGCTCGTAGGCAATGAGCTGGCCGGCTGCTCGCAATCCGCCGATGAGCGAGTACTTGTTGGCCGAGGACCAGCCTGCCATCAGCACCCCAATGGTCGAGAGCGAAGAGATGGCGAGGACGTAGAAGACTCCCAAGTCGAGATTGCGGGCGACAACATCGGGTCCGAGCGGAATCGGGACCAGGATCGCCACCGCCGACACGAGCACCAGCACCGGCGCCCATTTGTAGACCGGGCGATCGGCCTCGGCCGGGACGAGGTCCTCTTTCTGGAAGAACTTGACCCCGTCGGCGATGAGCTGGGCCCACCCCCAACGGCCGCCGGCAAAATAGGGACCGACCCGCGACTGCATCTTGGCGGAGAGCTTCATCTCGGCAAACCCCACCACCATCCCCACCAACGGGATTATCAGCGCCGCTACCAGGAGCTTGATGACGAGTTGCACCCAGAAGTTGGAGAGAAACTCGATCATCGGTCGACATCTCCCAGGACGAAGTCGAGAGAACCCATCACGGCGATGATGTCGGGGATGATCGCTCCCTCCAAAACCCAGGGCAAGATCGAAATGTTGGAGAACGAGGCCGAGCGGATCTTCACCCGGTAGGGCCCGAGCCCCCCATCGGAGACGATGTAATAGCCCATCTCCCCCTTCGGGTTTTCGGCCCGCACATAGACCTCGCCTTTTGGCACCTTGATGATCTTGGGCACCTTGGCCAGGAGAGGCCCGCTCGGAATCCCGTCAATGGCCTGCTGAATGATCCGCGCCGACTCACGAATCTCGAGCAGGCGCACGTACCAGCGATCCCAACAATCGCCGTTCTGGCCGGTCGGGACATTGAACGAGAACTTGTCGTAGGGGAGGTAATTCGAAACCTTGCGCAGGTCAAAGCCCACCCCTGAGGCGCGGAGGTTGGGCCCGGAGAGGCCGTAGGAGGCGGCGATGTCGGCCGGGATGACGCCCACACCCTTCGTCCGGGCGAGGATGATCTCGTTACCCCCCACCAGATCCTCGATCTCCTCGCAGGTCTCGAGGACCTTGTCCATTGCGGCCCTCGTCTCGGGGAGAAAGGTCTTCGGCAGATCCTGAGAGATCTTTCGCATGTCCGATCCCGCCCCGGCCGCCGGTTTGACCCCGCCGATCCGGTTGAAGTTGGGATGGAACCGGCCGCCGGTGACAGACTCGAGCAGGTCAAGCACCCGCTCTCTTTCCCGCAGAGCGAAGAAGAGTGGAGTGGCGGCGCCAAGTTCCAATGGATAGGACGCCATGAAAATGAAATGGCTGGAGATGCGCGCCATCTCGGTGAGGATCAAACGGATGTATTGCGCTCGCTCGGGAACCTCGAGAGCCATCAGCTTTTCGGCGGCGACAATGAAAGGCACTTCGTTGGCGTAGCCCGCGACCCAGTCGATACGGTTGATCAAAGTCGTGATCTGGGCGTAGTTGCGAACCTCGGAGAGCTTCTCGTAACCGCGGTGCATGTACCCGATCACCGGCTGGAGGTTGTGCGTTCTCTCGCCGTCAACCTGAGCTACCAGTCGCAAGACACCGTGCGTCGACGGGTGCTGGGGCCCAATGTTTAAGGTCATTTCCGGAGTCTCGAGTTCAATCGAGACCGCCGCCTCGGAGAGATGCCGGACGAGATCCTGATCAAGAACCATCAGGCCTCCGGGTTCTCGGTGCTCGGTTCGTCTGGACTGGGCTCGTCGTCACCCTGCCCCGGCATACCCTCGACATCGACCTTCCCCGGCCAGGGCTTGACCTGGCGGGAGAGAAGCGGAAAAGACTTGCGCAGAGGATGGCCGACAAATCCGTCGGGCAGGTAGAGCTTCTGCAGTTGCGGGTGGCCCGAGAAATCGATGCCGAACATCTCCGAGGCTTCGCGCTCGTGCCAGTTGGCTCCGGCATAAACGTCGACCAGGCTCGAGACCCTGGGCTGGTCTTTGCCGATGTCGGTCGAGAAGATCACCAGGTTGCCCTCGTCGAGATCGCTCACCGCCGCCATCACCTCGTAGCGCTCTTCGACCTCGGCGCTGAGCTTCTCACCCTGGGCCACGTCATTGGTCCAATCGATCGCCGAGAGCCACGAGAAGAACAACAGCCCGAACTCGTCGCGGGCGGCAGTCAGCGAGGTGGCCCAGTTGGCGGAGTCGACCCTCACCTTGGCGGTCTCGAAGTTGACCTCAGCCCGCCCCCCCACCGAGTTGGCAATCGTGTTGGCCAACTCTGCCAGCGGCGACAGGTCCGCGGTCGCCTCCTCGGGGGCAGCTTCCTCTTCGGCCCCCGCCTCAGACGGGTTGAGGGTCACGCTGATTCCACTTGGCCTTGATGTCCTCGCCCCGAATTTTCTTCTGGAGCAACACGATGCCGTCCATCAACGCCTCGGGACGGGGCGGACAGCCGGGGACGTAGACGTCGACCGGGATCACCTGGTCGACCCCTTTGGTTACCGAATACGAATCCCAATAGGGACCGCCGCAGTTGGAGCAGGAGCCCATCGAGATCACGTACTTGGGCTCGGGCATCTGGTCGTACAACCGGCGAATGGCGGGGGCCATCTTGTCGGTGACAGTGCCCGCCACCACCATCAGGTCGGCCTGGCGAGGGGAGGCGGGAAGCGGAATGATTCCAAAGCGCATGAAGTCATATCGGGGGCCGGAGGCGGCCATCAATTCGATTGCACAACAGGCCAGCCCGAATTGGAAGAGCCAGAGGGAATACGAGCGCGACCAGTTGAGCAACCAGGTGATGGGCTTGGGGGTCCCGAACCTCTGCGCTACTCCCACTTGAGCACTCCCTTGCGGATGGCGTATACGAGGCCGAGGACCAGGATCGTGATGAAGGCCGCGATCTCGACCAGGCCGAACCATCCGAAGCGACCCGCCTCCAGTGCCCACGGGAAGATGAAGACCGCCTCGACATCGAAGATGACGAACAACAGGCCGAAGATGTAGTAGCGGACGTAGGTCTGGCTCCACCCTGTACCGACCGGATCGACCCCGCATTCGTACGTGGAAGCTTTGGCGACGCTGGGCTTATTGGGTCGCAGAATCGAGGCAACCCCCAGCATGATCATCACCAAGAGGGCGCCGAGTCCGGCGAAGAAACCAACGGTGAGATAGTCCTGGAAATAGGAGGTCATAGGCCTTTCAGCGAGTATAGGGAGG
>JBOGEW010000349.1:0-3703 GCA_050742075.1 Acidimicrobiia bacterium | reverse complement strand
ACCGAAGGGGTCGCACGGCGCAAGAGTATCGACGAGGCGGGGACCAGCCTTGCGGCCACCCGATGGCGTTGGCGTACCTGTCGCGAGGATGCTCAAACCCATGGGCTAGCCGATCGAGGGTTCCTCGTGGTCGCCTGCGCTTCAATTCGCGTTCGGGCAGCCCAGAAAGCGCCGGACAGCCTCAATGACCACTGAGTTGCCAGATCGAAAACAAGCATCGCCTTGAACAAACGTACGTATTAACGTACAGTCAACCCATGGTTACCAAGGTAATTCCCAAGACGGAGTTGAGGGAACGCATCCGCGAAGAACTAGCTCAAATCGGAGACGACTCGCTGCTCATAACCGAGCGTGGACGTCCGCTCGCAGTCGTGGTCTCAGTCACACGATGGAATGATCTTCAGGAGACGATCGAAGATCTAGAGGACACTCTGGCCGTGCTTGAGCACCGCTCGGCGCCTGGCCGGAATCGAGCTGCCGAGTCGGTCTTTTCATCGGTGGAACTGGAAGAAGCTGATGTACCGAGTCCGTCTCACAAGACGGGCTGAGAAAGGGTTACGCCGAATCCGCCAAGGCGATCCCCGCGGGTACGAACGAATCAAGACCGCCCTTAGATCTCTCGCCGAAGAACCCCACCCCGTGGGTGCGTCGAAGCTGACCGGATTCGATCCCCCGGCCTGGCGGCTACGAATCGGCGACTACCGGATTGTTTACGAGATTCTCGAAGATGAGTTGGTTGTGGTTGTGGTCAACGTGGCACCTCGTGGTGAGGTCTATCGATAGGTTCGTGTTTTCGCGCTCCCGATCGGCCAGCTCGTCACCTCGCGACCAGACTTCCTCGGGCTCATTTGCCGCCAGCCCTAGCGAGAGAAGCCCGGGCATCCGGTGATAGTGAAAGGCGTCTCGAGGAACCAAGCAAGGCGAGAGTGCGTCGAAGCCGTATGAGGAGAAATTTGGTGGCGGCGGCGTTTTGCCTACTCGTGGCCTGTGGGGCTCCGGAACAAGGGGCCGAGGGGGACAAGAGCACCGAGGCCAGCAACGCGGTTGGCACGACCACGATTGACCCCACGCAACCCAGCACAATTTCTGAAGCCGAGGAGGAGGCTGATATGGACCTGGTGCATCGGGCGCTGCTCGACCTGGCCCGGCGTTTGAAAGTAGCGGAGGATCAGATCGAGGTTCTGGAAGTGGAGCAGGTCAGTTGGCCCGATGGGAGCCTGGGCTGCCCCCAACCCGGCCAAATGCATACCCAGGCCCTCGTAGAAGGACACCGGATCGTCCTTGGTCATGGGGAGCGGGTATTTCTCTACCACTCAGGTGGCGACGTCCCGCCATTTCTCTGTGAGTCCGATGAGATCGACGGTGGCTACGGCTTCATCCCTCCCCCAAGTTTCGGAGAGAGATGAGATGAGCGCCCAGGGGGCGCCCATCTCATCTCCGGACTGAAGTCGGTGCTAGGTGCTCACCTCCACCAGAGTCATTTCGAAGAGCCCGTCGGCGTCGTTGTGGCCGATGACACCGAGGTAGTTCGTAGCCGCGTCGAGACCTGTCCACTCGATACCGATGGTCCCCGTTTCACCGATAACCGCATCGGCTGGCTCAGCTGTCACTGACAGTGATCCCGCGTCGGGTGTCGCCGGAACGTCCCAGGTGTGGATCGTGTAGGCGACGGTCACTCCGGTGGTCTGCCATCCGTGGACGAAGAGGGTGTAGGTCCCATCCTCGGGAGCCATCAAATCGATCAGCTCCGCGGTGCTCGCTGCGGTCGAGGAAGCGACGAGCTGCCCATCCTTGTACAGGTACAGGTCGATGTCGACGTTCCCATCGGGTGGCACCAGGTCCGCGGTGTTGAGGGCGATCCTGAAGAAGACCGAGCCGCTCAACTCGATCTGGTGGGCGGTGGTCCCGGTCGGGTCCGCCGGATCAAAGACCTGATCCGGATCCTGATCCACCGAGCCGGTGATCGGCACGTCGGGCGCCAAGCCATGGGCGGTGGCGTCGTAGGAGCCCGAGTAGCCGAAGGTGATCTCGAAGCTCGCGCTTCCCGCCACCCCGGTACCGGTGACCACATCAGGCGCTTCGAGTTGGGAGGCGGCGACGGCTATCGGGCTTCGCGCCGAGAAGCCGCCTCCTACCCAGGTCAGAGAGCCGAAGCTCCACTCACCGAGTGACGCGCTGAGATTGTTGAAGGTGATTTCGAAACTGCGGCCTTGCCCGGGTGGGATGACCAGTGAAGACGGGGAGACGCTGACGTTGTAGCCGGGTGGCGCCTCAACGACTGCACTCAAGTGCAGCGCCGATCTGGTGACATTGGTAACGGTCCGCTGCACGGTGAGCGTGCCGGGCACCTCGGAAGCGCCGATCGACGGGTAGTTCAGGTTCTCGGCTGTGGTCGGGATCCCCGACGACGCCAGCGAGGCACAGGTGGCCGTTGGGTTGGCAAAGACCTCAGGTGCGGCGTCGCAGAGAAAGCCGAGATACTCGAGGAACCCGGCGTCGTAGACGATGCCAGGGTTGAACATCGAGCCTGCTGCACTCGTCGTGCCGCCGGGATCGACGTGACCCGCACCCATGTCGAACGGGTCCGCGGGAGTGGTCTGGTTCTCCTTCGTGACGTCCTGTCGAGCCGTGGTCATCATGGCCGACTTGGCCATAGCCGGCGTCCAGTCCGGATGGGCCTGCTTGAGCAATGCCAAAAGGCCGGCGCCGTGGGGGCTCGACATGGAGGTGCCCTGAATCGCCTGGAACAGCTCACCCGCCGCGTCGAAGCCGGGAGCCGGTGAGTTGGCCGCCAAGATCTGAACACCTGGGACCGTAACGTCCGGCTTGATGATGTCCGCCGAGCCCGGGCTCCCAACCGGGCCCCGCGAGGAGAAATAGGCCATGAACGAATCGGGGATTCGCGGCACGGCCACCCCTTGGTTGAGTTCCGCCGTGGCATCGACCCTCGGTCGCAGGCTCGCTTGTTCGGCGATGTACGCCTTGATCACCAGACCATCAGCGTTGGTGACGTGCACGGTGGGCAGGAAGTGGTTGTCGGAGGGCAGGGTCTGGTTGGGGAAGTCGTTGTAGAGGATCATGCCCACCCCACCCTGGTCCTGCACCGCCATGCTCTTGGCCGCCCGGCCGACCGCACCCTTGCAGAGAACGATCCTGCCTCGGGGTGCGGGTCTGAACCTCACGGCGGGGTCGCAGAGCTCGTTGTTGAGCGCTGCTCCGTCCACCAACGGGGCCGTGCCGAGCCCAGGGGTCACCGAAGCGCCGAAGAACTCTTCACCGTTTCCCAGCACGACTGAGCCCTGGAACATCCGGTCGTGGTGGCTGGCACCGACCGCGGTGAGCCAAGGCGATGCCGCCGGGCTGCCCATGGTTCCAGCGCCGGGCCCCGCGTTTCCGGCGGAGGTGGCGACGAAGACGCCGGCGTCGGCGGCGAAGAGGAAGGCGATCCCATCCGCCCCAGTCAGATCGGGGGTATTGCTGCCGATCGAATAGTTGATCACATCGACGCCGTCCGCAACCGCTTGATCAATGGCGTCGGCTAGATCACCAACGAAGCAGCCCAATTCCCCACAGCCCTTGTAGGCCACGACGTGTGCTCGGTGGGCGATGCCCGTTATCGACCCGCGGTCGATGGCGAAGATTTCGGCTGCCACATCCGCATTCCCGGCCGCAGTCCCGGCGGTGTGACTGCCGTGTCCATCGG
>JBOGEW010000348.1:0-1962 GCA_050742075.1 Acidimicrobiia bacterium | reverse complement strand
CGCTTGAATCGGCTTTCCGCGAGATCCGAGAACAAGAAGAGTTCCTCGGCGAGCGCTTTTTGGCGGGGCTGTCGGACAGTGTGAGACTTGTCGGGCCGAAAACAATGGCGGGGAGAGTCTCGACCTTCGCTGTCGACGTTGCCGGCCTACCGGCTCCCGAGGCTTCTAAGCGTTTGGCCGAATTGGGAATCGCCACCTGGGCCGGTCACTATTACGCCATCGAACCGATGCGACGGCTCGGCTTCCTCGACCGGGGAGGTCTCGTCCGGATCGGGTTTCTCCATGTCAACACGAGCGCAGAAGTGGATGCGGTGCTGGATGGCCTCGCTCAGGTCGCCGAGGACCGATGACCGACTACGGATTCGCCACCCGGGCCATCCACGCCGGCCAGCGCCCCGACCCCGAGACCGGGGCGCGGGCGATGCCGATCTACGCCACTACTTCCTTCGTCTTTGAGGATGCACAGACGGCGGCCGATCTCTTCGCCCTCCAAACATTCGGAAATATCTACACCCGCATCGGAAACCCCACCAACGCTGCCTTCGAGGAACGAATGGCTTCGCTCGAGGGTGGCCTCGGCGCGGTAGCGACGAGTTCGGGGCAGGCCGCCCAACTGATCGCGATCCTCACGCTCTGCCAGAAGGGTGACGAGATCGTCGCGGCTCGAAATCTCTATGGGGGAACGTACACCCAATTCGACGTCACTCTTCGCCGGATGGGGATTGATGTTCACTTCGTGGACCCCTCGCCGGCGGCTTTCGCGGGAGCCATCACCGAGCGGACGAAGCTTTTGTACGGGGAGACCATCGGCAACCCTCGAGCCGAGGTCTTTGATATCGAGGGCGTTGCCCAGGTGGCCCATGCGCATGGGTTGCCGCTCATGATCGACAACACTATCGCCACGCCTTTCCTTTGCCGCCCGCTCGAATGGGGAGCAGACATCGTCGTCCACTCGGCGACCAAGTTTCTCGGCGGTCACGGCGTGGTAATTGCGGGCGTCATCGTCGAGTCGGGTCGCTTCCCCTGGGACAACGGCAACTTCCCGCTCCTGGTCGACCCATCGCCCGCCTACCACGGGCTTCGTTTCTGGGACAACTTCCGCGAATACGGCTATCTGATGAAGGCTCGCACCGAACTTCTGCGTGATGTGGGAGCGGCTCTTTCTCCGTTCAATGCCTTCCTGCTGTTGCTGGGTCTCGAGACCTTGCCGCTACGTATGGAGCGGCACGTCGCCAATGCCCGGATCGTGGCCGACCACCTGAGCCAGCATTCGGGGGTCGCCTGGGTGAGCTATCCGGCCGCCGACGATCCATTGGTGCAGAAATATGTGCCCGCTGGGGCGGGTGCCGTATTTACCTTTGGCGTAACTGGCGGGTTCGACGCTGGCCGCGAATTCATCGAGAAAGTCGAACTGGCTTCTCACCTGGCCAACGTCGGCGATGCCAAGACGCTTGTGATCCATCCCGCTTCTACGACCCACCAGCAAGTCCCCCAGGAAGAGCGGGCCGCCTCGGGAGTCGGCGAGGACATGATCCGGATCTCGGTGGGGATCGAGGATGTCGCTGACATCATTGCCGACCTCGATCAGGCGTTGCTGACGTGATACCCGAAGCCACTCCTCATGAGCGTCTCGAGATTCTTCGCAACACGCGTACGGTCGCACTGGTGGGAGTCTCGCCCAACCCCCTGCGGTCTTCGAACTTCGTCGCCACCTATCTCACTCGCACGCCATATACGGTGTGGCCGGTTAATCCCAATGCCGACGAGGTCTTGGGGCAGAAGTCGTATCCGACCTTGGCCGACCTGCCCGAGCCCCCTGACATTGTCGACTGCTTTCGCAAGGAGTCGGAACTGCCGGCGGTGGTGAAGGAGGCGATCGCCGTCGGGGCCAAGGTGGTGTGGTTCCAACTCGGTCTCCGCAACGACGAGGCGGCCGCTCGGGCCCAGGAAGCCGGCCTGGGG
>JBOGEW010000347.1:0-2933 GCA_050742075.1 Acidimicrobiia bacterium | reverse complement strand
TGGTGATGCCGGGGGACAACACCCCGATGACCGTCGAGCTGATCAACCCCATCGCCATGGACGAGGGTCTCCGCTTTGCCATCCGCGAGGGTGGGCGGACCGTCGGAGCTGGCCGGGTCACGAAGATCCTGAAGTAAATGGCTGAACAGAAGATCCGCATCCGTTTGAAGGCTTACGACCACCAGGTGGTCGACGAGTCGTCGCGCAAGATCGCCGAGACCGTGGTGCGCACCCAGGCCAAGATCCGGGGGCCGATCCCGTTGCCCACCGAGATCCACCGCTACTGCGTGATCCGCGGGCCGCACGTCGACAAGGACTCGCGGGAGCATTTCGAGATGCGGATTCACAAGCGCGTGATCGACATCCTCGACCCAACTCCAAAAACGGTCGACTCGCTGATGCGCCTTGACTTGCCAGCCGGGGTAGAGGTGGAGATCAAGCTATGACGGAGGCCACCCTATGAACACCATTCTCGGAGAGAAGCTGGGCATGACCCAGATCTTCGATGCCCAGTCGCGGGCGGTGCCGGTAACCGTCATCAAGGCCGGGCCCTGCCATGTCGTCCAGGTCAAGCAACCCGACGCCGACGGCTACTCCGCCATCCAGATCGCGTTCGGCGATATCAAGGCGAAGCTGGTCAACAAGCCCACTCAGGGCCACTACGCCAAGGCCGGCGTCGAGCCTGCTCGCTACCTGGTCGAAGTGCGGGTCGATGACCCCAGCGCCTATCAAGTGGGGCAACAGATCGTGGTCAGCGACGTTCTGGAAGAGGGCAAGCTCGCCGACGTCACGGGTCTCTCCAAGGGCAAGGGTTTCCAGGGAGTCATGCGCCGTCACAACTTCTCCGGACAGGGCGCCGCCCATGGCAATCACAAGAAGCATCGCGCTCCCGGTTCAATCGGTGCCTGCGCCACACCTTCTCGAGTTTTCAAGGGAATGCGGATGGCAGGTCGGATGGGAGGCGATCAAGTCACCACTCTCAATCTGCTGATCGTCGGAGTCGACACCGAGCGCAACCTGCTCATGCTGCGAGGGGCGGTTCCCGGGGCGAATGGATCGATGGTTTTGATTCGGGAGGCGGTGAAGGGCTGATGGCAGGTCTGAAAGCACCGGCCTTCTCGACCGCGGGCGCCTCTACCGGCGAGATCGATCTCAGTGCCGAGGTGTTCGGCATCGAGCCGAACCACGCTTTGATGCACCAGGTCGTCACCGCCCAGCTGGCCGGGGCGCGAGCCGGAACCCACAAGACCAAAACTCGGGCCGAGGTGCGCGGCGGCGGCGCCAAGCCATGGCGGCAGAAGGGAACCGGTCGCGCCCGGCATGGCTCGATCCGCAGCCCCATCTGGCGCGGTGGTGGGGTGGCCCATGGTCCAACCCCCCGCGACTACAGCCAGCGCACACCCAAGAAGATGAAGCGCCAGGCTCTGTATTCGGCTCTGTCAATCCGGGCCGCGGAATCAGCGGTCAGGGTGATCGATTCCTTCGATTGGCAAGCACCCCGGACCAAGGATGCGGTTGGGCTGCTCGATGCGATCGAAGCCGGCGGCAAGACCCTGCTGGTGCTGGGCCGAAGTGATGAAACCGCCCGCAGGGCGTTCCGCAACCTGCCCCAGGTGTGGATCACGAGTCCCGATCAGCTCGGGGCCTATGACGTCCTCTGGGCGAGCCAGGTCGTCTTCACCCGTCAGACCCTCGACATCGTCAACGGCGGTGGGGCCTACGGCATCTCCAAGTCTGACTTCGTCCGGGAGAGCGAGGCGTCGTGAAAGACCCTCGTGATGTGATTTTCGCTCCAGTGGTATCCGAGAAGTCCTACGACCTGATCGAGAAGGCCAACACCTACACCTTCGAGGTGGACCGACGTTCGAACAAGGGCGAGATCAAGGATGCGGTTGAGTCGATCTTCGAGGTCAGCGTTCTCTCGGTCAACACGCAGAACCGAACCGGCAAATGGAAGCGCACCGGACGCACCCTGGGCCGCCGGGCGGGAGTCAAGCGAGCCCTCGTCACCCTGGCTCAGGGTGACTCAATCGACCTTTTCGGAGTTTGACATGGCGATAAGAAGCAGAAAACCAACCTCGGCCGGACGGCGGTTCCAAACCGTGGCCGATTTCGTCGAGGTCACCAAGGACGAGCCCGAAAAGGGCCTTCTCTCTTCGAAGAAGTCGAGCGGCGGTCGCAATGTCCACGGTCGGGTCACGGCGCGCCACCGCGGCGGGGGCACGAAGCAGCGTTATCGCCAGATCGACTTTCGTCGCCAGAAGGACGCCATCCCGGCCAAGGTGGCCGCGATCGAGTACGACCCCAACCGCAACGCCCGGCTGGCTTTGCTTCATTACGCCGACGGGGTTAAGAGCTACATCCTGGCGCCTCTGGGTGTTCGCCCCGGCGACAGTCTGATGTCAGGAGCAGGGGCCGACATCCGCCCCGGAAATGCTCTCCCGCTACGCAACATCCCCGCCGGCACCACGGTGCACGCCATCGAGATGCGTCCGGGCGGCGGAGCCAAGATGGCCCGGTCGGCGGGGACGGGGGTACAACTCATGTCGAAGGAGAACGAAATGGCGCTCCTCCGACTCCCGTCGGGAGAGATGCGAATGGTGCCTCTCGACTGCCGTGCCACCGTCGGCCAGGTAGGGAACACTGAAGCCGAACTGGTGAAGCTGGGTAAGGCTGGACGCAAACGCTGGAAGGGCGTTCGTCCCCAAACCCGGGGCGTCGCCATGAACCCGGTTGATCACCCCCTCGGTGGCGGGGAGGGCAAGAGCTCCGGTGGCCGGCATCCCACCAGCCCGTGGGGAAAGACCGAGGGCCGGACGCGCAAGAAGAAGAAATCAAGCAATCGGATGATCGTGCGCCGCCGCTCGATCGGCGGGCGGAGGTAGGCAATGGCACGAAGTCTTTCCAAGGGCCCGTTCGTCGACGAGCATCTG
>JBOGEW010000346.1:0-4021 GCA_050742075.1 Acidimicrobiia bacterium | reverse complement strand
CTGATGAACTCTGTGACCAGCGTTTTCATTGTTCTCCTTGGATGGACCTGAGAACAGTAATTGGGGCTTCGGAGTCGCCTCCGGGAATTTGCGGAGTTGATCCGCCGAAGCGGTCAAGGCGTCCATTCCCGCTTGCGCATCGTCTCGATCACCTGCTTGGGAGCGATGTGGTTGAGATAGATGGCAGTGGTGGCGAGGGAGACGTGGCCGAGTTGGCGTTGGATGAAACCTCCGGTGTCAGCGAAAGGTAGATTTCCGGTACGGCCGAAGAGATCGCGACGGCGATCGGGGTGATTCGAGAGATCGGGTTCACCCAGGTCGACGTCATGGTCAGCCCCGACAGCGTCGCCGCCGTCGAGGCTCTGGCACCGGTGGTCGGGCTGTTGCGGAGCTAATCCGGCTTCGGCATGAGCCCATTTGATCTGAGTTTGACCGCGCCGAGGTTGTGAGGGCTCAACCCTCAACCACTTGCCAGATCCGGCATCACCTGATCGATGAACTCCTCGAGGCGGCTGCGGCCCTCGGTGGGCCATTCCACAATCACATAGGAAACGCCGTGCTTCTGATATTGATCAAAGGCCCTCCGAACCTCAGCCCAGGGCTCGGAAATGGAAAGGCTGGTCGACCGCCCGATCGTCTCTGGGTCACGTCCCGCCTTCTCCGCCGAGCGCCGCACCACATCCCATTTCCGGACATAGCCTTCTCCCCAGCCGTGCCAGACGTCGGCCTGCCTCCCCGCCAGGGGTAATCCGAGTTGGGGGCCGTTGGCACCGATCCAGATCGGGGGATGGGGCCGCTGCACCGGAATCGGTCGATATTGGGCGCTATCCAATTGGTAGTGGCGACCTTGATAGGAGACCTGCTCGCCACTGGTGAGCAGGCGGAAGACCTCAATGGTCTCCTCCAAACGCTGCATCCTTTCCTTGGTCGATGGGAAGACGATCCCGAGCGAATGGTGTTCTCGCTGATTCCAGGCCGCCCCTAGTCCGGCTTCCACCCGCCCGCCGGAGACATGATCGACCGTGACGATTTCGGTGGTGAGAACGGAGGGGTGGCGGTGGGTGACACCGGTGACGAGGGGACCCAGGCGAATCCGGGTGGTATGGGCGGCCAGCGCCCCGAGCAACGTCCAAGCCTCGAGACAGGGACCGTCCCGATCACCGTAAAGAGCGCTGAAATGGTCGAAGACCCACGCCCCCTCGAATCCCGCCTCCTCCGCCAATCGCACCCGGGCGAGAATCTCTTCAAACGTGAGTTGATGCTGCGCAACGTCAAGACCGAATTTCATCGGCGGAGCCTATTCCGCGCCACTCCCCTTCTCGGGGCTGTCCTGAAGTGTGCCGCAGGCCACGGCCATGCGAACTGGGCTCAAGGCATGGGACGGCCGGACGCATTCAGGCAACGTAGTGAGCAGGACCCAGCGGTCCAGACACGTGCCGGAGCTTCTGCCGGAAGGGACCGGCTAGAGAATCACCTCGGCCAACCGTCGCCACGAGTCGACCGGCTCGTCGCCGAGTACGAAGACCCCGACGTGATCGGCACCGGCGTCGAGATGAGCCGACAGCCCAGCGGCGACTCTTTCCGTACTCCCATAGAGAAAGAGAGCGTCGATCAACCGGTCGCTGCCCCCGTGGTCGAGGTCGGATTCGTCCCAGCCTTCGCGCCGGAGGTTGGCGCGGTAATTGGACAGCCCCAGGTAACGAGCCACCATCGCCCGTGCGATGGTCCGGGCCTCGGTGGGGTCGGTGGCATCCACCACCGCCTGGTCGGGAGCGAGGATCGGGCCGTCCCCTAAGACGTCCCGGGCGAGGGCCGTGTGCCGCGGCGAGGTGAGGTAGGGATGGGCACCGGCGGTGCGCTCGGCTGCCACGGTCAACACCTTGGGTCCGAGGGCAGCCAGGATCCGCCGCTCGGCCGGGACCCCCGCCTGGTCGAGGCGATCCAGATACTCGCCGATCTTTTGCAGCGGGCGCCGATACTCGGCGGTCGCTTCGGGGTGCCCCACTCCCACCCCGAGCACGAACCGATCCGGATGCCGTTGCTCGATCCGGTGGTAGGAAGCGGCCACGACGTCGGGATCTTCCCGCCACATATTCACCACTCCGGTCACCACCGGGATGCGTCTGGTGGCGGCGATCAACTCCTCCACCGCGGTGAGGTCGGCTTTAGGGGAGGCCCCGAGCCAAATCGCCCCGTATCCGAGCGACTCCGCGATCTGGGCCTGATCGAGCGTGATCTCGTTCCAGCGCCGCCAGATCCCGAACCGCCCCAGATCCAAGCTCATCTCCTCTCCTTATATGCGTGACCGAACCAGCGGGGGTAACCGGGTCGATTATCGAGGAGGCTCACTCCTCCGGTACGACGATCCAGAGGATCAGATAGATCAACACCTGGGGACCAGGAAGGATCAGGGAAAGGACGAACAGGAGCCGCATCATCTTTCGGCTGATTCCGAAGCGATCGGCTAGTCCCGCCGCCACTCCTGCGATGACTCTTCCATTTCGAGGCCGAACCAGACGTGTCGTCGGCACCTCGGACATGTCCCTGAGGCTACTGCTCGACTCAAATTGGCGCGGCCGACGAGCCAGATCGGCCCGGAGCAGGGGATCCCTCAGCGTCCGCCTCCGATGCCACCAACTCCAGCCTTCGGATCAAAGCAATACCGTAGGAGGACGTTGTCACGCCGCGTCCACCTGCGGTGTCTTGTGGGGGACGACAGGGAGAACCTCGATTGCCGAAGCGGTCCTCAATCGATGAGCGGGAGAAGGCACTAATCGCCTCTCTCTATCCGACTCTTCGGAAGATCGCGGCGGTAGCGGGCTCCGTCGACATCGAGCCAGACGATCTGGTTCAGGAGGCGCTAGTGCGGACTCTGAGAAGGGGTCCGTTATCCGGTCTGGACAACCCACTTGCCTACCTCCGGAAAACGATCGTCAACCTGGCCTCGAACCAGCGGCGAAGCCTGGGTCGGAGACGGAAAGCCCTAACACGGATGTCCACCGAGGAGGGCTGGCTACCGAGCTATCCGACCGACATCGAAGCGATCCTCGATCTACCTCCAAGGCAGCGGGCCATCCTCTATCTCGTCGAGGTGGAGGGTGTGCCCTATGCCGAAGTAGGTGAGTTACTGGGAATGACGACGTTGGCAGCGAGGGCAATGGCGAACCGGGCCAGGAAAAAGGCTCGGATTGCAATGGAGGTATTCGGTGGCTGACTTTGAAAGCAAGCTGCGACGTCTCAGCGAAAGAGGTAACCCTGTCGGCGTGGAGGAGTTGATCGAGCGAATCGAGGCCGAATTGGCCGGGGATCCCTTTGTCGTTCTAGCGAAACGACGAGAGGGACTACACATGAACAAGACAGATCAAACTACGAAGACCCAGCGCCCGAGGAAGCTGCGGGCAATGGGGTGGGCAGCGGGAATAGTGGCATTGGCCGCCGTTGTCGCCGTACCACTTCTATTGAGGGACAGCTCAGGGCGCGGTGTTGCGGCACTTCCCACGGGCACCACCACGACATTGATTCTCGGGGCACCCACTGTCATTTACCCCGATGGCAGGGTTGGTCCCGGTGCCCAGCTCACGGTGATGATGCCGACTGGCTGGGTGACTTGGCCGTCAAACAGTTCAATACCTAGTTCGATTATTAAAGGTGACCCTGAGCCGCCCAACTGGATGGCGGTCGGCGCCATCTCTGTAGCCGACATCTATACCGATCGCTGCCAGTGGCAGGGGGCGGTGTTAAACCCACCATTGGGGCCCACCGTGGATGACTTAGCGATCGCCTTGGCAGAGGTTTGGGGCGCCGACGCCACTGCCCCAATCGACATCACCCTTGACGGGTTCGCCGGGACACAGATAGTGCTGACCGTGCCCACCGACGTCGACTTCGCCGACTGCGACAACGGACAGTTCCGCCGGTTCCCCGGTTTTTGGTACCAGGGTCAAGGCCAAATAGATCGTATGTGGATCCTTGATGTCGAAGGCGAGCGCCTTGTGGTTCTGGCCAGCTTTTTCCCAGAGGG
>JBOGEW010000345.1:0-12285 GCA_050742075.1 Acidimicrobiia bacterium | reverse complement strand
TCCCACTTGTCGGCCAGGCACTGTTCCATCTGACGGTGCCTGGCTATCTAGCACTTTTGGCCATCCCTGCCATCTGGCTTTTCCTGTTTCGCACCCCGATCGGACTTCGTCTGCGCGGAGTGGGCGAAAGACCCGCGTCGGCAGAGACGCTCGGGGTGAGCCCGATTCAGTACAAGTACGCCGCAGTTGTGTTCTCCGGGCTGGCATGCGGCCTCGCCGGCGCCCAGCTGGCGTTGGGCAACGTCGTCCAGTTCGCCGAGAACATGAGCTCAGGGCGGGGATGGATTGCGGTGGTGGCGGTAATGCTCGGACGGGCTCATCCGGTGGGGGTACTGGGCGCCAGCGCCCTCTTCGGATTCGCCGAGGGGCTGGGCTTCCGTCTCCAGGGAAACGGCCTTCCGGTCCAGATCACGGACGCACTGCCTTACGTGGTCACCCTCATCGCGCTGGCCCTGGCCCGCAAGCGCTTCCAACGAATCCTCGAGCTAACTGCGGCCTAATCCACCCTTGGGTATGGCCCACAACGCAATTGCGGCCGCGGCTGCCACGTGCCAAAAGCCATGACCCTGCCAGAGCGATTCAGGCTGGCACCAAGGCCAGCCAGTTCGGGAAAGGGTTCCAATCACCGCTCCCAGCGCCAACAGTCCGACTATTGAGAATCTCTGCGGATGCCGGCCCATCAAAACGAAAACGATGGCACTGATCGATAGCACGGCTTGGACAGGGTCAGCAACGACCGGTGTCAGCATGAGGAGCCCGGCTCCGGCAAAAGCGACCGGCCAAAATCGAGTGCTCTTACCTTCGGTCAGGATTACCCAGGCGAGCAGCCAGCCGATCGTCAGGTCGTGGATGAACTCGCCCCCAAGCGGCATCGGCCCATGAAAAGCAATTGATCCGATACCTACTCCGGCGATCAGGCCGCTCGTGGGGAGGGTGGCGCCGCGGCGATAAGCCAGGAGGCCAGCAAGGACGAATGCGAAGGCAGTCGCCGTGTTGACCGGTTGGCCCCACCAGCCGGCGAGGATCCGCTCGCAGTCAACCGCCGCCCCGGTGAGCACTAGCCGGGGACTGGTTCGCTTTTGGCGATGAGATAGCCCTCGGCCCTCTCTCCCAGTTCATAGCGGCCCACCAGATCATGGAACGCGGCGCTATGTCCTGGTACGGCCAGATGGGCGAGCTCGTGGATGATCACGTAGTCCAGCACCCAGGCCGGCATGCTGACAAGGCGACTCGAGATACGCACCGACCGATCGGAGAAGGTGCAAGAGCCCCAGCGCTCCAGCTGTCGATCGGACCACTCGATCCGCCCTGGGGTAGGTAATTCGTACTTTTCGGCCAGTCGTGCGGCTCGCGCCGTCAGGTCGATGGAGTGCGCTTCCCGTTGCCGGGTGAGCCGGGCAACCATCCGCTCGACATGCTGTCGCTCCTCTTCGGCCTTGAGCCCGGCCGGGACCAGAACCCGGATTCGCCCGTCCACAAATGACGCCTGGATCGTGCGCTTGCGGCGGGTGCTTCTGACGATCTCCACCGGAGGACCACTCATCCGGTCATCGTACGGAGAGGGTGTGACGCGTCAGGACTTCTCGACGGCTCCTACAGCCCGAGAGAGCTTGTCGAACCCTTCGTCGGCTTCATCCTCGGTCAATGTCAGGGGAGGGGCAATCCGCAGCGTGTTGCCGTACAAGCCGCCTTTCCCGATCAAGAGCCCCTCCTTCTTGGCCATTTCCATGACCGCCGCCGCCGCAGAGGGGTCGGGATCGCTGGAGCCCTTCTTGACCAATTCGACCCCCAACATCAAGCCCTTGCCCCGCACCTGGGCGATGATCTCCGAGGTTTCGGCCAGGCCTTCGAGGTTCGACTTGAGACGATTGCCGACCTTGTAGGCATTGGTCTGGAGATCGTGCTCGATCAGGTAGTCGAGGTTGGCGAGCCCGGCGGCGGTCGAGAGAGGATTACCGCCGAAGGTCGAGATCGAATTGGCCGGGAGCGAGTCCATGAGCGGAGCTGAGGCCACCACCCCGGCCAGCGCCATGCCGTTCCCGAGTCCCTTGGCGAAGGTCAGCATTTCGGGGGTGATTCCGTGCGCTTGGTAGCCCCAAAAATGTTCGCCCGTTCTCCCCCATCCGGTTTGCACTTCGTCGGAGATGAAAAGGATCCCGTGCCGATCGAGCGTCTCCTTGAAAGCGGCGAAGAATCCATCGGGTGGGGTGGCGAAACCACCGACGCCTTGAATCGGCTCGGCGATCATGCAGGCGACGTCACCGGCGGTCGCCACCTCGAGCAGGTTCTCGAGATCGGCCTTGCAAGCCGCCACGAACTCGTCATCGGGCAGATGGCCATATGGACTGCGCAGCTTGTAGGGGCCGTGGACGTAAGTGACGTTGAACGGTGAGTTGGAGGTTGCCGACCAACTTCGCTGACCAGTGATCGCCACGGTGGAATGCGACTTGCCGTGATAGCTCCCGCGGAGGGCCAGCACCTGATTCGAGCGCCGGTACTGGGTGGCGATCATCAGGGCGGCGTCGTTGGCTTCGGTGCCCGAGTTGGTGAAGAAAACTTTGGCATCGGTGATGCCCGAGAGGTCGGCGATCTTCTCCGCTAATGAGATTTGATTCTCGATCAGATACAGGGTCGAGCTGTGGAGCATCTTTCCCGCCTGCTCCTGAATGGCGCGAACCACTTCCGGCACGTTGTAGCCGGTCATGGTCGTCAGGATGCCGCCAAAGAAGTCGAGGTATTCGTTGCCCTCGGCGTCGCGGACCCGGCGCCCCTGTCCTTCCACCAGGGCGATGGGCTCCTGGTAGTAGAGGACCATCCACTTGGGCAAGACCCTTTGATGGCGGCGGTGAAGTTCGGCGTGGTGGCCCAACGAGTCTCCTCGGGTTTCTGTGAACGGCAACGCTAGCTATGGCGTCTCTACAGTGACCAGGTGAGAAAGTCGGGCTGGATCGGACCATTTCTCTTCATCCTGGTCCTCGCCTGCAGCGACACCACCCCCCCGACGACTACGCCATCGCCCGCCACCACGATTGCCGCGCCACCGAGCACCGCGGCTGTGACCACCAGCGCACCCTCCGACCTGCCGGTCGCCCCCTGGGCTTCGGCGGCGCCACTCTCGGCAGTCGACGTGCCAGTGCTGGCGGCCGAGTGGGAGCAAGCCGAGAACCAGACGACGTGCGCAGCTCTGACGCCGAGTGGCGGGATCGCCGGCGCCACTCCGCGGGGGGCGAATTTCTCCGGCGGATGGGCCGTGGCCTGGGACGCTACTGATGGACCCGGGATGGCGGCGGATGGGACCTTCTGCGAGGACTGCGGACGGTCGGCGGTTGGAGTGGCGGGGGCGGGGGTCGCGGCGGTCGAAAGCGACGTGCGCGCCTGGCCGAATGTGATGGAGTGGAACGACGGAAGCCTGGCCGGTTACGGCATCGAGGGATCAATTACGGGAGCGGTCGACGACGCCGCCACCACCAGCGGCGACTCCGCCACTCAGCTCGCGTTTCTTTCCGTCGCCGGACAGGAGTGTCTCTACAACGTTTGGTCGCGGCGAAGCGAGGTCGAGCTGCTCGATGTCATCGGGAGGCTCAGGTTCGTCGAGGGCCTCGGTTCACCGGACGGATAGTGTCTGGCCCGGTCGCGATCCAGCGTTGGGAAGGCGGATTCCTGCTGGCGTTGGCGATCTATGGCTTTTCGCAAAGCGATTGGTCTTGGTGGTGGTTCGCTCTACTTTTCCTGGTCCCAGACGTATCAATAATCGGATACCTGTCCAATCCGGTGGTCGGGTCAATGACCTACAACCTCGGCCACACGTTCGTCTTCCCTGGCGTCATCCTCGGCTGGTACCTCCTCGGGGGACCACTTGCTGCCCTCGCCATCGGCTCGATCTGGCTGGCTCACATCGGCCTCGATCGGTTGTTGGGTTACGGCCTCAAGTTCCGCGATGCCTTCACCACCACCCACCTTGGCGAGATCGGCCGCGCCCGCCCGCTATAGGGACATGAGATAGTGGCCTGGGAGCTTTGGAGCGATGGATTCTCGGCTTCATGGATCGTGGCGAGTATCGATTCCTTCGGGACTGATGTTTCGTCCTTGGTCCCTTGCCGGTTTGAGACATACGCGCGGCTGTTCCATCCCGCCTCATATGAAGCAGACGGGGTGCGTAACCCGATTCGATGGGACACGATTGCGAGGAGAAACAACCGCGTGCCCCACAGGGAGATGCAATGGGAGAGCATTTGCCGTGGGTCGGGCTTAGTCGAGCCAATACATTTGCAACGGCCGGAAGTCGGAATGATGCCTCAAGACATGGCGATTCGACTGCGAGCCTTGCTCGAGCCGCATACGTCGACGCCCCATGCGATTTGGGCAGGTGTTTGGGATGGATGGGGAGACCTCAGCGACAACTCGTCGTCACGGGTGACCCTATGGGGACCTGAGGAGCCTCAGCCGCAGGCGAGGCACCCATCAGGTCGCCGGCCGAGACCACCACGGTTTCGGACTGAAGGAGGATCGCCAACCTTCCGAGGGGTAGCCCCTGCGGTCAAGCTGCCCAACCGCAGCTATTACATGTTCAAAGGCTCCATTTCTGACATTGGACAGCCATTCGACAAGGACTCTGAGGCTCCTGCCAGCATTTGGTGGCCGGATGATCGATCTTGGTTCGTCAGTACCGAGATTGATCTTTCAACCACCTATTTGGGCGGAAGCTCGGATTGCGTGTCCAAGGTGATTGCAGATGGCATCATCGAAGCATTGCCGGCCAAGTGCAGCGACGGAATCACGGCCGACTCCGATCTGATCAATGTCCCGAACTAGGGCGTTACCAAGTCTCCGTAGGCATCGGGGCGGCGGTCGCGGTAGAAGGCCCAGGTCTTACGGACTTCTTCGACGAGATCGAGATCGAGATCGCGGATGATCAATTCCTCGTCGGTGTCCGAGGCCGCCTCCCCGACCTTCTGTCCGCGGGGATCGACAAAGTATGACGACCCGTAGAAGTCGTTGTCGCCCAACGGTTCCTGCCCGACCCGATTGATCGCTCCCACGAAGTACTCGTTGGCTACGGCTGCCGCCGGTTGCTCCAGGTTCCAGAGATACATCGACAATCCCCGGCTGGTCGCCGAGGGGTTGAAGACGATCTTGGCGCCCTTTAGACCGAGCGCTCGCCAGCCTTCTGGGAAGTGGCGGTCGTAGCAGATGTAGACCCCGATCCGGCCCACCTTGGTGTCGAAGATCGGATAGCCGGTGTTACCGGGACGGAAGTAGAACTTCTCCCAGAACCCCTTGACGTGAGGGATGTGGGTCTTGCGGTATTTGCCGAGGTAATTGCCATCGGCGTCGATCACCGCCGCGGTGTTGTAGTAGAAGCCTTCCTGCTCCATCTCGAACATCGGCAGCACCAAGACCATGCCGGTCTCTTTGGCGAGAGCCTGCATGGCCCTGGTGGTGGGCCCGTCGGGAATGGGCTCGGCATCGTCGAAGTGCTCGTTCTCCTGCACCTGGCAGAAATACGGGCTGTAGAAGACCTCCTGAAAGCACATCACCTGCGCCCCCTGCTCGGCCGCCTGGCGGGCGTAGTCCTCGTGCTTTTTGATCATCGAGTCCTTGTCGCCGCTCCACTCCGTCTGCAGCAAGGCTGCCCGAACCACGTCCGCCACTATTCACCGCCCTCGTTGAGCGTGATCTCGATTTTCTCCCAGGACTCGCCGGTAACGTCGAGCCCCTCGGCCTCGAGATCTCCAACGGCGGCGGCGGCGAGATCGGAGCGATAGGCCTCCGCGCCCGGGTCGGCGCTGACTACACCCTGGCTCACTGCCACCTCGACAGTTTGCGCCCAGAGCGCTTCGTCCATGACACCGATTCCGGCGGGCGATGGCCAGATGAGGGCATTGATTTCATT
This sequence comes from Acidimicrobiia bacterium, assembly GCA_050742075.1. Classification (GTDB taxonomy): domain Bacteria; phylum Actinomycetota; class Acidimicrobiia; order Spongiisociales; family ZC4RG35; genus JACCTH01. The sequence continues at coordinate 6,392 of JBOGEW010000345.1, read as the reverse complement.
CATCTGCCAGGCCTGGTGGCTCGCGCCCAAGGTTGAGCCGCGATCGAGCACCGTCTGCACACAGTCGTCGGGGTTGTCCCGACAGAAAATCCAACCCTGGAACGACGCCCGAAGGAAGGCGGTCGCAGTTTCTTCGTTGTCGGCCAGCCATCCGGCGTCGACCCAAATGGCATCCTGGAGCATGGCAGTCCCGATCTCGGGATCGTTGAAGTCGATCACCGCCAGGTCTTCGGGGGTGTAGAGCTCGCCGGTGTCGGGGTTGACGGCCTCCAGCACCTGGGCGTACTCGTTGTAGGTCATCGCCTGCGCGGCGTCGATCTCGCGATTGAGCAGTAGCGACATGTCGAATGGCTGCTGGACAACCTCTCCCGGCGTGACCCCGAACTTCTCGAAGGCCGCGGTGAGCTCAAACTCGTTACCAAAGCCCCATGTCCCGACCCTCATTCCTTCCCAATCCTCGGGGGAAGTGATCCCCGCATCGGCCCAGGAGACTTCGAGGGTCCCCGAGCGTTGGAAGACCTGGCCGATGTTGACGAGGTTGGCGCCCTCTTCACGAGACACCAGCGCCTTTGGTACCCAGGCCAGACCGAACTCGGCCCCGCCCGCGGCCACGACCTGCTGGGGAACAATGTCGACCGCTCCTTCCAGGATCGTCACGTCGAGGCCCTCGTCGGTATAGAAGCCCTGCTCGATGGCAGCGAAGTAGCCGGCGAACTGCGCCTGCGTTACCCACTGCAGCTGCAAGCGGACCGGAATTAGCTCACCGGTGGTTACCTCCGGAGCGGCCGTCGTCTCCGCCCCGCCGGCGGTGGTCGCAGGCGTTTCCCCCGCAGTGGTGGCGGGCGTGGCACCGGCAGTGGTGGTGGCGCTCGACCCTCCGCACGCCACCAAGAACATCGCCGCCAGCACAAGCAAGATCAAAACTGAACGATGCTTCATCTGTCTCCTCCATGAGAGCCGGGATGATCCCGGCTCGTAGGACGCCAATTTAGGAGATCAGGCAAGGGTCAGTCTCCGCGACGGATGCCAGGGAATCAGAATTCTCTCCGCCCCCATCACCAGAAGCTGGAGGCCGGCGCCAAGCAGCGTGGCGACGACGATTCCCGCCCAGGCCTCGGCCATCCTGGTGAGCCCTGCCTGCTGGGAGATGTAGACCCCGAGGGCAGCCCGGGAACCGCCGAAATACTCAGTCACCACCGCCCCGATCAACGACAAGGCAACAGCGACCCGCAAGGCGGAGAGCAAATAGGGAAGGGCGTTGGGGAGGCGCACCTTCCACAGAGTGGTGAAGTCGGGGGCGGCAAGAGAATTCATCAGCTCGACCTTGGCACCACCTACGTCGGTGAGTCCGCGGACCATGTTGATCATCACCGGAAAGAAGACCATGACCGCCACCACCGCCATCTTCGAAACCGGATTGGTGATGCCGAACCACTGGTTGGTGATCGGGGCCAGGGCGATGATCGGGGCGGACCCGGCAGCCACCGCCAGCGGCTGCACGCCCACTTTGATCGCAGTCCAGCGGGAAACAGCAAAGGCAACGGAGATACCCCCGACAGTGCCGGCCAGCAGACCCCCGAGGGCCTCGCGCAGGGTGAACAGGCCCGCCGGCCACACCACCGGCCATTCCGCGGCCAGAGTCCGAACGACCTCTGAAGGAGGCGGGAGGAGAAAGCCCTGAATTCCGGCCGCCCGCACGAAGAACTCCCAGACACCTAGCACGGCGAGGAAAACGACCGCCGGCGCAAGATAGGTACGGAGGAGACGCTTCACTCTTCCTCCGCTCGGAGAACTTCGCGCACTTCCACCAGCTTGTCGAAGTACTTCGTTTCCTCTCGAGTCTCGAACACCCGCGGTTGCGGGAGGTCGATATCGACGATCCCGGCCACCCTCCCTGGGCGGGGCGACATCACCACCACCCGAGTCGACAAGAAGACGGCCTCGGGAATCGAATGGGTCACGAAGAGAACGGTCGTCTGGGTCTCCTGCCAGATCCGCATCAGCTCCATCTGCATTCGTTCTCTGGTCATTTCGTCGAGGGCGCCGAAAGGCTCGTCCATCAGCAGAAGCGAGGGCCGAAGGGTGAGCGCGCGAGCGATCGCCACCCGCTGCTGCATGCCTCCCGAAAGCTCGAAGGGATAGTGATCAGCGAACTCAGTCAGTTCCACCAGCTTCAACATCTCCCGGGCGCGTTCTGTTTTTTGGGGTTCAGCCATGCCGGTTATCTCCAGCGGGAGAGCGACGTTCTGGAGAACCCGCCGCCATTCGAGGAGAGTGGCTTGCTGAAAAACCATCCCGTATTCGCGATCGTGTCTCGCCGCCGCCGGGCTTTTTCCGTTGACAATGACGGAACCGGCACTCGGCTCGAGAAGGTCGCCGACGATCCGCAGCAACGTCGATTTGCCGCATCCCGACGGTCCCAGCAGCGAGACAAACTCACCGGAGCTGATTTCGAGATCGATGCCCTTGAGAGCGACGGTGCTGGACCCCTTGCGGCCCGGGAACACCTTGTCGACGCCGCGCAGACCGAGCATCGTGTTGCTCATGGGACCACCCGGCGGGCCGGAGGTATCACCAAGCGCTCGATCACTGCCACGATGCCGACGAAGGTGAGCCCGAGCAGCACAGCAAATAGAACGGCGGCGTAGAGCTTCTCAGGACCGCTCGAGTAGTAGTAGCTGAAGGTCAGCAACTGGCGACCGAGGCCATCGGGGAGACCGCTGGGCAACTCTCCGACGATGGTTCCGACCACGCTGGCCCCCGCCGCCACCTTCAGGGCGGTGAAGAGGTAGGGGAAGGCGGCCGGAATCCGGAGCTTTCTGAACTCCTGCGCACTGGAGGCGGCAAAGGAGCGGAAGAGCTGGGCCGAAGTCGGGCTAGGTGAGCGCAGGCCGCGAATGGTGTTGACCGTCACCGGGAAGAAGGAGAGAAAAGCAGCCAGTGCGGCGATCGGGATCCACAACGGAAGGCGATATTTCCCCGCCCAGAGGACCACCATCGGAGCAATGGCGAGAAGCGGAATCGTCTGACTGGCGATTACCCACGGCATCAGCCCGCGTTCGGCCAAGGGCGAGCGCACAAACAAGAGCCCGAGGCCGAGACCGATCAGGCTGCCGGCGGCGAAGCCGGCCACGGCCTCCCGAAAGGTCACCATCGACGCCTTGGCCAGCACCCACCCGAGCGACTCCTCGCTTCCCCGGCGGGCCGGTTCGAAGATAGATTTCACGATGTCCCACAGGTGCGGCATCGAGCGATCGTCGGCCCGCACCGGCAGCGGGAGATCGGTGAGCCCCACCAGCTTGTAGCCCTCCCAGAGGCCGGCCAGGACCAAAAGCACCACCCCGAACCCGATGAGAGATTGGAACCAGCGGTTCGAAGAAGAAATCGGAGGTGCGGCCACGACCATCAGCAGGAGGAAACGATAGAGTCCGCCCATCTCAGCAAGGAGGCCAGGATCGTGAAGTTCGCTCTGACGGTCAACGGTCGAAAGGTGGGGGGCGACGTCGATGCTCGCACTCTGCTCGTCCACTACATACGTGAGAATCTGAACCTCACGGGCACCCATATCGGCTGCGAGACGAGCTATTGCGGTGCCTGCACCGTGATCATGGATGGGCGCACGGTCAAGTCCTGCACGGTGCTGGCGGTGGCCGCCGACGGAGCTGAGATCACGACCATCGAGGGCCTAGCCCAGGACGGTCAGCTCCATCCGGTGCAAGAAGGTTTCTGGGAGCGGCACGGCCTCCAATGCGGCTACTGCACTCCCGGCATGATCATGTCAGCGGTTGGCCTCCTCCAGGAGAACAACAATCCGAGCGAGGACGAGATCCGCCACGGCATCGAGGGAAATCTCTGCCGCTGCACCGGATATCACAACATCGTCAAGGCGATTGAGTACGCCGGCGCGAAGATGCGCGGCGAGCAGCCGGCACCGGCCGAATGGGAGGTGACGGCATGAGCACGACCAGTGTTCTGGGAGGCGCAATTCGCCGGCGCGAGGACCCCGCTTTGATCAGGGGCCGCGGCCGCTTCGTCGATGACATCAAGCTCGCCAACGCGGCCCACGTTGCGTTCGTGCGCAGTCCCTATGCCCATGCCAGGGTCAAGTCGATCGATACCGCCGAAGCCGAGAAAATGCCGGGGGTGGTGGCGGTCTACACCATCGACGACGTGCGCCACCTCGGTCCGCTGCTGGCACAGGTGGCGGTCGGCAAGCTCAAGCCTCTGCTGGCAGACGGTGTGGTCAACCATGTTGGGGAAGCGGTGGCGATGGTGGTGGCCGACGATCGTTATCAGGCACAGGATGCGGCCGAGGCGGTGGTCGTCGACTACGACTCGTTGCCTGCGATCGTCGATCTGAAAGAGTCTGCCTCCGACAAAGCCAAGGTCCACGACGATCTCGATTCGAACATCCTGATCACATGGGAGGGTGGGCCCTGGGGCAACGAGGAGGGGATTACCGCCACCAAGCAGACCATCGCCGATGCGAAAAAGCTCGATGGCGTGGTGGTGGTCAGCCAGGAGATGATCAATCAGCGGCTGATTCCGACGGCGATCGAGCCGCGGTCTGTGATCGCCGATTGGAACGAGGGCTACAGCCGGTTCACCGTCTATTCGTCGACTCAGATCCCCCACGCCCTGGCCGGGGCCATCGCCAAAACCTTCGGTCTGGCGAGTAATGCCGTAGACGTCACTGCCCCCGAGGTGGGTGGCGGATTCGGCGCCAAACTCAATATTTACGCCGACGAGATCCTGACGGCCTTTGCCTCCATGCAACTCAACCGGCCGGTGAAGTACACCGAGTCCCGGCGGGAGTCGCCCAACAACACGATTCAGGGCCGAGGCTGGGTGGCCACCGCCACCATCACTGGCCGAAAGGACGGTGAAATTCTCGGCTTCGAGCTTGACGGGTTGGCCGACATGGGTGCGTACACCATGAACTTCACGGTCGCCATTCCCTTCCTGGGAACGTTTGTCGGTGCCGGGCAGTACAAGTTCCCCACCCATTGGAAAATCGCTTGCGTCACCACTCACACGATGACCACCGATGCCTACCGAGGTGCGGGTCGTCCCGAGGCGATCTACTACCTGGAACGCATCATGGACGCCTACGCCCGGGAGATCGGGATGGATCCGGCCGAGGTGCGGATCAAGAACTTCATTCCGTCCGACTCCTTTCCTAACGCCACTTCGCCGATCGGGTTCACCCATGACACCGGTGAGTACCAGAAGAACCTCGAGGCGCTGGTGGCGACGGCGGAGTACAACGGGATGAAGAAGGAGCGGGACCAGGCCCGGGCAGAGGGCCGGCATGTCGGCCTCGGTCTTTCCAGCTACGTCGAGGTCTGTGGGTTTGGGCCCTCGGCGCTGGCCGGCCTCGGTTTCTCCTGGGCGACATACGGCTTGCCGGCAGCTTTCTCCGGCTCCGGTCTCGTCCGGGTCAACCCCGATGCCAGTGCCACAGTGATCATCGGTACCGGGCCCTCGGGCCAGGGTCATGAGACCGCCTGGGCCCAGCTCGTGTCTAGCCAACTCGGTCTCGACTACGACAAAGTGCGGGTTAGCCACGGAATGACCACCGAGTCACCGATGGGAATCGGCACGTTCGGGTCCCGGTCGGCGGCTGTGGATGGGTCGGCTGCCTACGAGGCGGCGTTGAAGGTCAGGGCCAAGGCTGCCCAGATCGCGGCTCACATCCTTGAAGCTTCCGCCGAGGACATCGAGTTCGGAGGCGGATCCGCTCATGTGGCGGGATCGCCCGACAAGTCGGTGACCTGGGAGGAGATCGTCACCCGCGCCTATCAGCCCCACCAACTCCCCGAAGGGATGGAGGGAGGTTTGGAGGCGCAATCGGTCTTCAGCCCGGCAAACGCCACCTGGCCTTTCGGTGCCCATGCGGCTCTCGTCGAGGTGGATCCCGAGACCGGAGACACAAAACTCCTCCGGTACGTGACGATGGACGACTGCGGCAACGTCATCAATCCGATGATCGTCGATGGTCAGATCCACGGGGGTCTTCTTCAAGGGATCGCCCAAGCGATGATGGAGGACGCCATTTACGACTCCGACGGCAATCTCTTGACGGGTTCCCTCGCCGACTATCCACTGCCTACCGCGACCGATGTCCCGCTCTTCGAGCTTCATAGAACTGTGACGCCCTCAAACGTCAATCCGCTCGGAGTGAAGGGAATCGGTGAAGCGGGCACGATCGGATCGGCTCAAACAGTGGTCAATGCCGCGGTCGATGCCCTCTACGACATAGGAGTGCGCCATGTCGACATGCCGTTGCGATCTCGTCGAGTTTGGCAAGCAATCCAGGAAGCAAGCAACGGGACAAGGAGCTGACCGTGTTCCCAAGAGCATTCGAATACGTGGCCCCCTCCTCGATCGAA
>JBOGEW010000344.1:0-2732 GCA_050742075.1 Acidimicrobiia bacterium | reverse complement strand
GCCCACCACCATCTGGTATGTGAAGGGTGCGGCCGCACCGTCGATGTCGAGATGGCGGCGGTATCCGAGGCGATGGGAGAACTCGCCAAGCAACACGATTTCTCTATGAAATCGGTCCATTTCGCATTAGTCGGCCTCTGCCTCGATTGCGCCCCGATATAATTGCAACCAGGTTGCAATAAGGTCCGAGAGTATGCATATCCCTGATGGCTTCATCAATGTCGCCACCGCGGCCGGGGCCGGGGTAGTCGCCGCTTCTGGGTTGGGCGCCTCGTTGCGCCGTACCGGACGGGATCTGGCCGAACGCCAAATTCCCTTCGCCGGCCTCACCGCTGCCTTCATCTTTGCGGTGCAGATGCTCAACTTTCCGGTCGCCGCCGGTACCAGCGGTCATCTCCTCGGCGGAGGGCTGGCGGCAATCCTCCTCGGCCCTTGGCTGGGGGCGCTGGCCGTCGCAGTTGTGGTGTTCGTGCAGGCCCTGATGTTCGCCGACGGGGGAATTGTCGCCCTCGGACTCAATGTCCTCAATATGGCCCTGGTGACGGCGCTCGTAGGTTGGGCCGTCTTCCGGGTTTTGATGAAGGCTTTGCCCAGGAAAGCACCGGCTGTGATGATCGCATCGATGGTGGCGGCCGCCGTCTCGGTGGTGGCGTCAGCGGGGGGTTTCGTCTTCGAGTATGCGATCGGTGGCGAAGGGGGGGCTCCCTTGCAGGCCGTCTTTCAGGCGATGGTGGGAGTACATGCACTCATCGGTATCGGTGAAGGAGTTATCACTGCCTTGGCTGTTGGAGCCGTGCTGGCAGTTCGACCCGATTTAGTTAAGGGGGTATCCGATCTCCATCTGCCACGGACCGCGACTGCCCCGAGCCGGAGAAGCATCATCGTTTTCGTGATCGGGGGGCTGGCAATGGCGCTGGCTCTGGTGTTTCTGGTCGCCCCGATCGCGTCTGGCGATCCCGACGGCCTGGAGCGAGTGGCGATTGACACGGGGTTCATCGATTCGGCCCGGGTTCACCCCGTGGGAGGGCCGCTAGCCGACTATGGCGTGAGCGGAATCGAGAACGAGCAGACCGGCACCATCCTCTCAGGAGCGATCGGAGTCGGGGCGACATTTCTCGTTGGGCTTATTGTGGCGACGCTCCTGCGCCGGCGTCGATCGGCGTGAGCGGCGGTCACGCCCACGCACTTCATTTCCACGGTCACAGCCCTGTTCATCGCCTACCGGCCGCAGTAAAACTCATTGGGCTCTTGGCCTTCGTGGTCGCGGTGGTCTCCACGCCTCCACGGGCCGTGTGGGCATTCACCGGTTTCACCATGATTCTGATGACCGTGCTGATTCTCTCCGAGGTGCCGGTCCGCTTCTTTCTCACCCGGCTAGCGATCGACCTGCCCTTCGTCGCGTTTGCCTTGCTGCTCCCATTCGTCGGAGAAGGGCCCCGGGTCGAACTGGGTCCGCTGACGGTGTCGGCCGCAGGACTTCTCGGTGCCTGGAATCTGATTGCGAAGGCGACCCTGGGAGCGGGAGCCTCGGTGCTGCTAGCAGCCACCACCGAAGTGCCCGACATCCTGGCTGGCCTCTCGCGGTTGCGAGTGCCGGCGGTGTTGGTGGCCATCGCCTCGTTCATGATTCGGTATCTAGAGGTGGTGGCGGGAGAGTTCCGTCGGACCCGCACCGCCATGGCCGCCCGGGGATATGAACCGAGGTCGGCCTTCGATTGGAAGCCGGTGGCGGTCTCGGCCGGGGCTCTCTTCATCCGCGCCTTTGAACGCGGGGAACGAGTCCATCAAGCCATGCTGGCGAGAGGGTATGACGGCGATTGGCGCATGGGCACCCACGAGGCCATTCCCGCCTCACTATGGCTGACGGGCCTCGTACCTGGAATCGTTGCCGCTGCGATCATGGTGGCGGCTCGCCTCCTGTGACCCGACTGACCGTCTCCGACCTTTCCTTCTCCTACCCGGATGGAACCGAGGTGCTGCAGGGGGTGAACATCTCCATCGAGGCGGGGGAGCGGGTCGGTCTGCTCGGGCCAAACGGCGCTGGCAAGACCACCTTTGCGCTCCACCTCAATGGGATCCTGCGAGGCGAGAAGGGAACCATCAGCCTGGGCGGCACGCAGTTGTCGGATCAAACCGTTCGTGAGATCAGGCGCAGGGTGGGCCTCGTTTTTCAGGATCCTGATGATCAGTTGTTCATGCCTACCGTCTTCGCCGACGTCGCCTTCGGACCGGCCAACTTCGGGTTTCCCGCCGACGAAGTCGAACAGAGGGTGAAGGGCGCACTTGACTCAGTCGGAGAATGGCACCTCGCCGATCGCGCTCCCCATCACTTGTCGGGAGGCGAGCGGCGGAAGGTGGCGATCGCCACCGTTCTCGCGTCCGACTCCGAACTCCTAGTCCTCGACGAGCCGACTTCCAATCTCGATCCGGCGGGGCGGCGGGAGTTGGTGGCACTTTTGTCTTCGCTCGCCACAACCCAGCTCATAGTCAGCCACGACCTGCCGTTTGTGCTCGAGCTTTGTCCGCGGGCCGTCATCATGGACGGCGGGCAGGTCGTCGCTGACGGTCATACCGCGGACATCCTCTCCAATCGCGCTCTCCTGGCGGATCATCGGCTCGAGTTGCCGTTCGGATTCGATCCGCGGACAGTGCACCCGGCGTAGGGGAACGCTGGGATTTTCCGATAAAGGCCCGCCTGCCAACATCTTTGGCCGGTGAGACCTCTCGAGCTG
>JBOGEW010000343.1:0-1876 GCA_050742075.1 Acidimicrobiia bacterium | reverse complement strand
GGGCTGAGCTGTCTGCGCGGATTTCTCCGTCTTGTAGACGGAGAAATCTGCGCAGAAGGCCCACGAGCCTTGTTCCGTGAAGATTTTCCCGTCCTCGGGACGGGAAAATCCGCGCAGATGGGTTAGGGCCAGCCGCGATGGTGTTGGCGGAACTCCCGCACCTCGGACTTGGTGGTTGGCCCCCAGGTGCGCATGGCCACCGGATGGTCGGCTCGGGCCGCTTCGAGGTCGGCCGCGCTGAACCAGAGCGAGCTCTTCACCGGCACAATGCCGTAAAGGCGGCAGGCGTTCTCGCCCAAGATCTTGCGCTTGACGGCCCGGGTGAGGGTCGGATACCCGAATCGCTCCTGGAACTCGGCAGAGATCTCGAAAGCTCGGAAGGCGTCGATCTGTCCCTGGGGTGATCCATAGAAGATCGAGTCGGTTCCCCAGAGGAGGTTGTCCTCGCCTACCGCCACAAGCAGCTTGCCGAGAACATGGGCCGCTTCTTCGGGTCGTCGCAGCAAGTGCCACCAGGTTGAACCGATCTCGGCGTAGACGTTCTCGCCCGGCCCGACTCCCGCCAGACGCAACGAGTCCACCAACCGGTTGACTCCGACCCCGGCGGTGTCGTCGGTGTACGGGCCCTCGGAGTAGCGAACCTCGAATCCGGAGTGATAGATCACGAACTTGACGCCGGGATGAGCCTTGGCGGCAGGACCGACGTCGAGGGGCGAGCCGATCCGGGCGCCCCCGGCGAGTCCCTTGTGGATGCAGAGCACAGGTTTTCCCAGTCGTTCGATCTGATCGAGGAACGGGCTTGCCACCTGAGGGAGGCTTGGGTCGTGATCATCGAGGTACCAGCCGGATGGAAAGTGCGTAAAGGTCTTCCATCCGGCGATATCGAACTCATTGACCGTGCGTTCCATCTCGTCGAGCACCGCCTGGGCGGGACCGAGTTGAGGGAGCGCCAAAGCGTTGACGAGGATGCGATTATCCAAACCGAGCGCGGTCACGACTCGCCTCGTTTCCTCCATCACCTCCGGGGGAAGGGGACTTCCTTCGGGCAGGATCGGCAGACCGGAGAGAGCGGTCATCGTCGTGTCTGAACGAATAAACATCTCCTCGAGGAAATGGTTCATCGAGAAGCAGGCCCGCGGGTCGTCTTCGACCTCGCAACGCGCCTGAGGAAACTGGCTGCCCCAGAACCAGTCACCGCGGGTGGAGGGATCAAGGTCGTATTCGAGGAGATGGCCTTGCATGTCGAAGACGAAATCTCCGGCCCCAAGGAGCGTCCGGGCTGTCACGGGATCACGCCGCGCCTCCAATCCCATTCGGGCGATCGGATAACCACCTCCGAGCGGACGACCAGCCGCGACAGTGGCGGTTTCGTCGATCGCCCAGAGGGTGGCGAGGGTGGCGGCGGCCGAGCGAAGGAATTCGCGCCGGCTCAATCCGGTGACCCGGCGACCGGTGTCGCAGTCGTCCGTCGCCGCGGCGAACATCTCCGCGCGGACGTCGTCAGGTGGCTCGGGGTCGTACTCGCCGTTGGAGCAGGGCCCGAAGGTGATCGGAAGGCCGGGATCCTCGCGGTCCTTCACCCCCTCGATGGTACGACCAATGAGTTTCCTTGCGGGCGCTAGCGTTCGAAGCCCGTGAAGTCCTCGACTCGTTTCACCCTGCGAACGGTCGTCTTCGACACCATCGCCGTGGCGATCGCCGGGGCGGCGGCCTCGCAGTTCATTTTTGGCGAGCCGTTCATTTGGGAAGTACCCCTCTTCTTCTCCGAAGGGGAACCGATCTGGCCGATGGGAGCGATGTTGGCTGGGGGCCTGGTCTTCGGAAGCTGGCAGTCGACCAATTGGGTCGAACCGCACGTATCGCGGCCGCTCTACAA
>JBOGEW010000342.1:0-5077 GCA_050742075.1 Acidimicrobiia bacterium | reverse complement strand
AGGTGACATCGGGCCAGGGGTGATGGCTGTGAGCGGCGAAATGCAGCCTGTTGGGGTCGGCAGCGAGGAACTGGCTGAAAAGGTGGCGGTAGCTCACGCCTCGTCTTCGAAGCGAAACCGCATTCGCCGCTCGACTTCGGGCGGAAGTTCGGGCAGGGCGGAGCGGGGAATCATGAAAGTCGCCAGCTGAACCAGGTCCGAGAAGACCCGGCTCTTCTCCGCTGATCGAGTGAGAAAGGCAGCTCCGGCCGAGCCGCCGGTCCCGACCCGACGACCGATCATTCGCACCGTCATCAGGGCGTGGCGGTAACGCCAAGCGGTGAATCCCTGATCGATGTCGACTAGCCGGGTGACCAGGCGGAAGGGCTCCTGGAGGGCCGGTTCGTGCCGGTAGAGGTTGATAAAGAGCGCCGCTTGAAACGCCGTGAAGGAGAGCCGCCGCTCGCCGGTGGCGAGGAGTCGCTCATGGCGTTCGGCATCGAAGATCGCTTCGAAGAGGTCGAAGGTGTGGTCGAAGGCTCTGAGCTGTTCTTCCCGCTCGGGGGCGGTGAGGTTGGGGTTCTTCTCGATCACCATCCGGTCGTGGTCCAAGACCGCGTGGACGGCCTCGCGGTACTGATCCCAAAATACGAAGTCGCCATGCTCGAGGAAGGGAGTGCGGATGAGCCACTGATCCACCAGGTCGAACAAGCTCGGCTCTCTCTCAGACGCCTCCACCCGCGCCCGGTCCTCGTCGCTGAAGGCGGTGGTGTAGGGCGAGCCGGCGAGGCGGACCCGGTCCTCGGGGCGAACGCCGAGGCGGTTCTCGATCAGGCGGAACTGGGCGCTCTGGAAGCCCGAGGCGGGGATGAGGTAGTCGCGGAACTCGAGGAAGTCGAGCGGGGTCATCGTCTCGAGGACGTCGATTTGGCTGATGAGCAGCTTCTGGATCTCGGTGATGCGGTCGAGATGGCCCACGATCCGCAACATTTCGCTCTCATCAATGGCCGGTTGGGAGAAGAGGTCGGAGATTTCGGCCAGTTCCCAGAGGATCTGCTTGAACCAGAGCTCATAGGCCTGGTGGACGATGATGAACAGCATCTCGTCGTGGACCGGCTTTCCCTCCTTGGCCGACTCCAAGATCTGGGACGAGAGGAGGCGGTCTAGCCGGAGGTAGTCGGCGTAGTAGAGCGGCTCCACTGTTTCATTCTTGTAGAAATTAGGAGCGGAGTTTGAAGCGCTGGATCTTGCCTGTCGTTGTGCGGGGGAAGTCCTCGACGAACTCGACGAAATGCGGGTATTGGTAGCGAAGCAAGGCCGCCCTGCACCACTCTTGGAGCTCGGAGGCGAGCGAGTCGTCGCCGCTGTAGTCGTCGACCAGGATCACCGAGGCCTTGATCCGCGAGGCGTTGTCCACCAGGACCGACACCACGGCCGCCTCGCGCACGGCGCCGTGTTCGATTAGGCGATTCTCGATCTCGATCGGGCTCACCCAGAGGCCGCCGATCTTCATCATGTCGTCGACCCGACCCTCGTAGACGTAGTTACCGGTCGGGTTGCGGTGATAGCGGTCGCCCGAAGCGAACGAGCCATTCACCAGCTTCTGGCGGGTCCGTTCCGCCTGGTGCCAGTAACCGGCGAAGGCGCTCGGTCCCCGCACCCACATCTCTCCTGCCTCGCCATCGGCGACGGGCTTTCCCTCCTCGTCCCGCAGGATCACGTCATAGCCCTCAACCGGTGACCCTGACGATCCCGGTTCCACCGCCCCGGCGCGATTCGAGCAGTAGATATGGAGCATCTCGGTTGACCCCAACCCATCGAGAATCTCGATCCCGCTTCTTTCGAAGAAGCGGTGCCAGATCTCGGGAGGCAGCGGCTCGGCGGCCGACACCGCCAACCGCACCGATGACCAATCGGTCTCCCCGAACTGTGGATGGGCCAGCAAGGCATTGAAGAGGGCCGGCACCGAGAAGAAGACCTCGGGTCGATGGGTGGCGACTCGCTCGAGGAGGCGGTCGGGAGTGGGGCGGCCGGTCAGGTAAACCGAAGTGGCGCCCACCGAAAGGGGGAACGTGAGATTGTTGCCGAGCCCGTAGGCGTGGTAGAGCTTCGTGCTGGAAAAAACGGTCTCACCGGTTTTGATTCCCAGGACGGGCCCGGCATAAAGCGACCAGGTCGCCTCCATGTCCCCGTGCCGGTGAATGACTCCTTTCGGGGCTCCGGTCGATCCCGAGCTGTAGAGCCAGAAGGCGGGGTCGTCGGGATGCGCCGTCACCGGATCTATCTCCTCGGTCGATTCCCCCAACCAGAGATCCGCGTTAATCCGACGCACGTGGGGACGGGACTCGAGCTCGGGGGAGACCTTGTCGACGAAGGCATCGTCGATGATCGCCGCTACCGCGTATGAGTCGTCGAGGAAGTACCCGAAGTCCTCAGGGCGAGCCTGGAAATTGACCGGAATCGGCACCGCCCCGATCCGCATTGCACCCAGGAAGGAGGCGGGGAAGGCGGGGGTGTCGTCGAGAATCAACACGACCCGTTCCTCGCGTCGGACTCCGAGAGCCGCCAGCTCCGAGGCCACCCGGCAAACGGCTCGGTGCAGATCTCCAAACGTCAAACGTTCGTTCTCGTTGGTGATGATGGCCGTGGCGTCGCCTCGACCCGCGTCGAGGTTGGCATCAACGACGGTGCTGGCGTTTTTCATGCCGGTTGGCACTGTAACGATCGGGTTTAGGCTGGCTCATGGGCGTCGCTCGTACCGAGGAACGAGCCATCATTGCGGGCCGGAGCCTCGAATACGCCTGGTTTGGCTCGGAGAATTCACGAGCGCCACTGGTCTTCCTGCACGAGGGTCTCGGCAGCATTGAGCTCTGGCGGGACTTTCCCGGGACTCTTTGCGCCACCGCCGGTCGGCGGGGGCTCGTCTATTCGCGTTACGGCAACGGCTGGTCGGAGGTCCTGGCCGACGCACGTCACCCGGACTACCTGCACCACGAGGCGCACGTCGTGCTCCCTGAGCTGGTAGCGAGTCTGGTTGGTCGGACCCCGATCCTGGTTGGCCACTCCGACGGAGCTTCGATCGCCTTGATATTTGCCGGTGCTGGGCACGCGGTGGGGGGTTTGGTCTTGATCACTCCCCATGTTTTCGTCGAGGACCGATCGATCACGGCCATCACCGCCTCCCTCGAGGAGTTTCGCACCACCGATCTCCCCACCCGCATGGCGAAGTATCACCGCGACCCCGAGAACACATTTCGGGGTTGGAACGACATTTGGCTCCACCCCTCCTTTCGAAGCTGGAACATCGAGGAGTTTCTCCCCGGTATCGAGTGTCCAATTCTCTTGATCCAGGGCACAGACGACGAATATGGCACCACGGCTCAGCTCGACTCCATCGAATCCCAGGTGAAAGGTACGACTACCCGGTTGCTGGTGAAGGAGACCGGTCACTCGCCGCACCTCGACGACCCGGCGCCGGTGACAGAGGCTGCCGCACGCTTTCTGGACGACCTGGCATGACCATGCCCTCTCTCACCATCGAGCGCCGGGTGCAATGGATGGACACCGACGCGGGAGGGATCTGGCATCACTCCACGCTCGTCCGCTGGGCGGAGGAAGCAGAGGCCGACCTTCACCGCCAGCTGGGAATCATTCAAGAGACCTTTGGCGCCACTCCCCGGGTTCATGTCGAGTTCGACTACCTTCTGGCTCTTCGCTTCGACGAGCTTGTCAGGCTAAGGCTCGACGTTGCCGGAGTGGGTACGACCTCAATCACCTATGGGTTCGATCTCTTCCGAGAGAGCGACCGGGTGGCGACGGGAAAGATGATCGCCGTCTTCATCGACCGTGAGACGGGCGACAAGCGACCGTGGCCAGAGGCGATACGTTTCGCGCTTCTCGGGGATTCCACCCCTCACAACTAGATTTCCAGTGTATGACCGCCCGCTCACCGGATCCTGTCTTGGAGGCTCGGGCCTATCAGGAGCTCTTGCTCTCGCTGCTTGGTGCCGACGATCCAGCTGAGGTCCAGGCAGAAACTGCGAATCGCCTGCGAGCGGCGATCGCCGAAGCTGGCGAGCAAGTCCACACCACCCCGGCGGAGGGGGAGTGGTCGGTGTGGGGGTGTCTCGCCCATTTGGTCGACGCCGAAATGGCTGTTAGCGGCCGCTATCGGTGGATCCTCACCGTCGACCGGCCGACGCTACCCGGTTACGACCAGGACCTCTGGGTGGAGCAAACCCATTTCCCGGAGGAGTCGACCAATCAACTCCTTGCCGTTTGGCAACCGCTGCGAGAAGCCAACCTGAGACTGTGGACGCAAAGCAGCCAAGCGGAGCGGGAGCGAGTGGGGGTACATCAGGAACGGGGGCCGGAGAGCTACGAGCTGATCTTCAGGATGATCGCCGGTCATGATCGGTTTCACCTCGATCAGATCGAGAGGACGATCGCTGCCACCAGGGGTGAACCGGAGCCGTAAATGCAGCCGACCAAGGTCAGTCTCGTCCGCATCGTCACCGATTTCTATGCGCGGGTTTTGGCCTCACCCGCTCTGGCGCCCTACTTCGATGGGGTCTCGATCGAGACCCTGATCAAGCATCAAACTGCCTTTATCAACGCCATCGGTAGTCCCGCCTCTATACATGGCGACGATCAACTGGCCCGAGTCCACGCCCAGCTCGCCGTCACAGATTCCGATTTCAACGAATTAGTTCATCTCTTGGCAAAGACCCTCGAGTGGCACGCCTTCCCACCGGAAGAGGCAAAATGGATCGTCTCCCACTTCGAAGATCGCCGCGCCCTGATCGTCGCTAGCGGCTGAGGTGGCGGAAGCGATTCACATACGCGAACCCAGGGTTGCACACGCTGTGCAACAGCCAAATCGCCACAGAGAATGGAGAACTACGTCAGCGGCGGAGCGCTCTCGTTCTCAACCAACCGTCTCAGTCCGTCGAGCATCGTCTTCCAGTTCTTTTCGTACTCGGCTCGGGCCTGGCGGTCGTTCTCGGTCACATCTCCGTTTTGGTTTGCCTGCGTGAGTCGAACTGTCGTCCCGCCGTCTGCCTCGTCGAGGAAGATCTCGATGACGTGATAGTTATGG
>JBOGEW010000341.1:0-4119 GCA_050742075.1 Acidimicrobiia bacterium | reverse complement strand
CCGTCGAGCCAGAAAGGTGGAACGAGTCGGTCGGAGAGAGATTGGGCGGCGGGATCGTGGGGGGCAAGCAGCGGCGCCGCAATTGCCAACAGGATCAGCGACGACATCACCAGCAATCCAAAAAACCCGGCCTTGTCCTTCCAGAGCTCGCCCACCACCCCGGCAAATCTGCGGGTGATACCGGGAGTGGCAATACCAGGGGCAGCTACGGTCTGAGCCATCACGCCTCCTAGGTGAGCTTGATCCGAGGGTCGATGTACTTGTAGGCCACGTCCATCAGGATGTTGATGGTGATGATCATCAGAGCGACCACGAAGACGATGGCCTGGAGAAGTATCAGATCCTGACGGGTGATCGACTGGATGGCGAGGAATCCCAGACCAGGCCAGGCGAAGACGGTTTCCACCACCACCGAGTAGCCGGCCAGCGCCCGGATCAGCTCCCACCCTGTCATCGTCATGACGGGGACCGCGGCGTTGCGAAAGGCATGGGCACCGACCAATCGGCGAAAAGGCACGTTTTTGGCCTTAACCAGATGCACGTAGCTCTTGTTGAGCTCGTCGATCATGGCCGATCTCGTCAGCATCACGAGCCGCGCGGCCGAAGGGAGAGCGAAGGTGACCGCGGGCAACACCGCATGCGCCAGAGTGCCGGACCCGAAGATAGGAAAGATCTGGAGTTGCACCCCGAAGATCACGATCAGCAGTAGCCCGAGCCAGAAGTTGGGCATCGAGAGCCCGGTGAGGCTGAGCGTGACCAGGAGCCGATCGAGGAAGCCACCCGGCTTGAGGGAGGTGAGAATCCCGAGCGGGATCGCAATTATCACCGCCAGCACCATCGATGCTCCTACCAGCAACAGGGTGCGGGGCAGGGCTTCGAGAACGATCTCCAGCGCCGGGCGATCCTGCCACAAGGAGTTTCCAAAGTCGAAGCGCAGCGCGGAGCCGATGAAGTCGAAGAACTGGACGTGGAGGGGCCGGTCGAAACCAAGTTGAGCGGCGAAGGCAGCCCGCTGCTCCTCGGTGGCCTCGAGCGGGAGCATGACCCGTACCGGGTCGCCGATGAGCCGGGTGACCACGAACACCACCACGGTGACCCCGATCACCACTATCGCTCCCTGAAGGATCCGCTTGAGTAAGAACCGCCCCATTAATGGGTCTCCTTCTTTTTGTGAACCTCCCCCCCGGGCGGGGGAGGTTCACCGAGTGGTTAGGCGCTCACCGTCATTTCCTTGATCAGGATCTTCGCATCAACCCGAGGCTGCCACTGGAGCCGCTCACTCATCCCGTAAACATCGTTGATGTTGAGCATGAAGAGGAAGTAAGCCTCGTCACAGGCCTTTTGCACCGCCTGGTGATAGAGGCCCTCACGAGCGGCGACGTCGGTTTCCGAGCGGGCCTCGTCGATCCAACCAGCCAGCTCCGTATCCTCGTTGGAGGCTCCGATCCCGTCCAGGTGGTAGTAGGCCGACAGCTGACGGTCGGCATCGAGCAGCTCATTGGAGCTGGTCACGTAGATCGCCGGCGGGCGGATATCTCCGAAGAGACGGTTCAGGTATTCGTCGAATTCGAAGATCTGGACATCGGGCACCAGGCCGACCTCGGTGAGGAAGTTACCGACAACTTCGACCACCTCGCGGTCCTTGAGCCACCGTCCTGCGGTCCCGATCAGTTCGACCGTGGCACCTTCGGCGCCTGCCTCGGCAATTAGGGCCCGCGCCGCGTCCGGATCGTACCCATAGGCCTCCAGGTCGGGGTTGTAGCCAAAGAACGATTCACTGAGGATTTGGCATTGGTCGACAGTGGCATTCCCGCCGAACAATTCGTCGGCCATCGCTTGCTTGTCCACCGCCAGGTTCATCGCCTGACGGACCCTGACATCGGCCGTCGCCCCTTCCACCGTATTGATGATCAACATCGGGTGCTCGAGCCCAGTGACGGAGGCAGACTGTGGAGCCGATCCCACGTCCTCGGGCTGGAGGTTGGTGATCACGTCGGCATCACCTCCGATCAGGGCGGAAAGACGGGTGCCGGCCTCGGCCACGAATCGGTAGGTCGCCCGGGTCACGTTGCCGACGTCATCGCCCCAATAGTCGGGATTGGCCTCGAGGGTCACATGGTCACCCCGCACCCACTCAACGAATCGGTAGGGCCCCGTTCCCACCGGGTTTTCGGCAAAACCCGCATCAGCTGAAGCCGTGGCCGGGACCATCTTCATCCAGTACATGCGGGCGGGAAGAATCGGGTCCGGTTCGTTGGTAAGGATGTTGACGGTCGTGTCATCGACCGCCTCGGCGCCTGAGATCGTTGAGAAGAACGACACCTGCTCCGAAGCGAAATCGGGGTCGATGATTCGATCTACGCTCGCGACCACGCTCTCGGCGTTGAACGGCTCACCGTTGTGAAAGGTGACTCCTTCCTGGAGAGTGAACTGCCACGTGGTCTCATCGACCTGAGTGGGCTCGTTCGCGGCCAGGCCAGGAACAAGCTCCCCTTCGGGGGTGCGGGTCATCAGGGTCTCGTAGATGTTGTCGCTCACCGCCCGCTCATTCCCGTCGTCCCTTATCTGGGGATCGAGGGTGGTGGGCTCCCCGGCCAAAATGATCGTGATCTCGGCCGACTCCGCCGGGGGGGATGTGGCCTGAGTTCCTCCGCCCCCGCTAGTAGTAGCCGTACCGTCGCCCGCGGTGGTAGACACGGTGCCCGAACTACAAGCCACTATCAATAGGCCCACCACCAGGGCCAGGGCCTCTCGTTTCGATCGCATATCCAAAGGCTCCTTCTTCGAACGGCCGGAACTGCCGTGGGGCTACTGTATACTGTGGACAGTATGGCCACGTCAACCGGAATTGGCCCTCTTTCCGGTGACGATCAGCAGAAGTCGGCGACCGCCCTGGTACCGCTCGGTCGAGCCCACCTGCCATTGAGCGAACAGATCGCCGACGAAATCAGGGCGGCCATTCTGTCGGGCCGGTTCCGACCAGGTGAACGCCTCATGGAAGAGGTGCTGGCGACCGAATTTGGCGTCTCCCGGAATCCTGTTCGCGAAGCTCTGCGCCAGCTGAGCGCGGCCGGGTTCGTCGAGGTCGTTCCTCGCCATGGAGCCTCGGTGGCCACTCTCGGGGTCCAGTCGGTTAGAGAGCTCTTTGAGGTGCGATCGGCGTTGGAAGCGGTGATGGCGCGCCTCGCGGCCGAACGCATCACTCCGGACTTGACCGCAGCCCTGGCTGAGCTGGTGGCGCAAGGACAACGGGCCGCTAACAATCAGCAGTTGGACGACCTGCCGGATCTGAACACCGCTTTTCATAACGCGGTCGCACGGGCGGCGGGTAATTCGCGACTGGTGGTGCTCAACGAAACGGTGCGCGACACCATCCAGTGGGTGTACGCCCGCGCCCTTCGGGAGCGCGCCATCGACTCGTGGAAAGAGCACACCGCGCTGTTCGAAGCGATCAAGAGTCGAGACGCCACGCTTGCCGCCCATCTCGCCCTCGATCACATCAATCGGGCCGAAGCCGCCTACCTGGCTGCGATGGCACGCCATGACGGCGGGTAGCTCTGAACAGGTGACCTCGAAGGAAACCGGGCGAACCTCATGGCTGGGGTTGGCGGCCGTGGTAACGACCTATCTGACGATCAGCGTGGCCGAATCGATACTTGCACCTTTGTTTCCTTCGATCGCCGAGACCATGGGCCTTTCAGTTTCCTCGGCCGGGCTGACGTTTGGCATACTGACCGCCAACATTGCCGTCGGGAATCTGGCGGGCGGCTGGCTCCTCAGAGCGCTGCCCCTCCGTGCGGTTGCGGTGCTCAGCCTCGGGATCGCCGGCGCCGGCTGCGCCTTCGCCTCGGTGTCGGGAACATTTCGCTTTCTCCTCATATCGCAAGCGACCATTGGATTCGGAGTCGGAATGTTCTTCGCCCCGGGATTGAAAGCCGCCGGTTTGGCGGGAGGCAGTAACCGCCGGGGCTTGGCCATGGGAATTTTCGGTGTTGCATTTTCAGCCGGGCTCGCCGCGGCCGCTTTCCTGGCCTCCGGGGTTGCTCCAGCCGAGTGGTGGAAAGCCTTTGTGGTTGTGTGGTGGGATTGCTTTATATTAATAATAGTTCTGCTGGTAAT
>JBOGEW010000340.1:0-3640 GCA_050742075.1 Acidimicrobiia bacterium | reverse complement strand
AACAGGTCGGCGCCGCCCGCCAGGGTCTCCCGGAGCGCACTCGTATCGGTGCGATCAGCATTCCGAACGTGGACGCCAGCCGCCAGCAGTTCTTCGGGGATACGGCCAATTGTTCGCCCGGTGACCTCGACAGACCAACCGGCGACCAGCAGCCTGTGGGCGACTGCCTGACCGATCGCCCCCGTTCCCCCCAGCACTACTGCGCGGGGCACTAGCGGGCAGCGCCCTCCATCGACCCGGTGAGTTTGGATAGATCAGCGTTGTAGAGAGCGCAGATGATCTCGCGATCGTCATCTTCGTTCCAGCTCTCCTCCGTGGGAAAGATCGGGAACACCTCCAGGGCCGAGCTCTGATAATCCAGCCCCACGTATCCCTCGAACTGGGCCATACACAGACCCTCGGAGATCCCAGACATTCCATCGGCTCCCGGGTACGTGTCCGTCTCGGTGTACTCGATCAGCGCGAACACCTCGTTGTCGTGAGGTTGCGAGCAATCGACTTCCGGCACCGAGGAGATCTCGCCACCGGCCTGGTCGTCGAAGCAGGTGCCCACCGGAAGGCTGAAGACCGATTGTTGCCCGCAGGCGAGAACCATGACCGCGGCACTCGCGAAAGTAAACAGCCTCCGCATCAGACGAGGTATTGGTTCAGGTCTCGAGAAAGGTACTGCCCGTCGCCCTTGGTGCCGCGGTATTGGTCGTCGGAAATGATCACCCGCCCGCGCGACAGCACGGTATCGACTCCGCCCGACACGTCCATCCCCTCGTAGCACGAGTAGTCGGTGCGCATGTGGTGCGTCGCGGCTGAGAGCTGGTGGCGTTTGTTGGGATCGAAGACGACGATGTCGGCGTCCGATCCCACGGCAATGGTGCCCTTGCGCGGATAAAGCCCGAACATCCGGGCTGGGGTCGTTGCGCATACTTCCACCCAGCGCTCGAGCGACAGACGTTCCTCGGCCACGGCCCCGTGATACATCAACTCCACCCGGTGCTCGACCCCTGGGAGGCCGTTGGGAATCTTGGAGAAATCTCCCTCGCCCAGCCGCTTCTGCCGTCCGAGCTCGGGATGATCCTCGAAACAGAATGGGCAATGATCGGTGGACACGACCTGCAGATCGTTGGTCGCCAGTCCCGACCAGAGCGCTTCCTGATGACCCTCGGCTCGATCCCGGAGTGGAGGCGAACACACGAATTTGGCGCCCTCGAAGCCGTTCCCCAGGTCGTCGAGATCCAAGAAGAGGTACTGCGGACACGTCTCGGCGAAGACGTTGAGGCCTTCGTCCCGGGCGTTGGTCACTTCTGCCAGAGCTTCCAGAGCCGACATGTGCACCACGTAGAGGGGACATCCAGCCAGCTCAGCGAGCCTGATCGCCCGATGCGTGGCCTCGCCTTCGAGAATCGAGCGGCGGACAATTCCGTGGTAGATCGGATCGGTCTCGCCCCGCTCGAGGGCCTGGGCGATGAGGACGTCGATCGCAATGCCGTTCTCGGCATGCATCATGATCGTGGCCCCGTTCTCGGCCGCCTTCTGCATCGCCCGGAAGATCTCCCCGTCGGTCGAATAGAAGACGCCCGGGTAGGCCATGAACATCTTGAACGACGTCACTCCCTCACCCATGGCGATGTCCATTTCCTTGAGCGACTGGTCGGTCACGTCGCCGACGATCAGGTGAAAGCCGTAGTCGATGGCGCAATTTCCCTCGGCCTTCGCCCGCCAGGCCTCATAGCCGCCCATGAGGTTTTGGCCCTTGGTTTGCACGGCGAAGTCGATGATGGTGGTGGTTCCCCCCCAGGCGGCGGCTCTGGTTCCGGTTTCGAAGTCGTCCGAGGCGAATGTGCCGCCGAATGGCAGCTCCATGTGAGTGTGCACGTCGATGCCGCCGGGAACGACGTACTTGCCCTGGGCGTCGATGACCTCGTCGGCCTGACTGGTAGTCCCGCGGGCGGACACGCTCTCGACCTTCTCGCCGACCACGAGGACGTCCGCCTCTTGCTGACCTGCATGGGTGATAACAGTTCCGTTCTTGATCAGGATGGACATCAGCTTCCTTTCGGATAATGACTCAGGTAATCCCGCTGGGCCGCCTCGATCAGGCGGCCGGCATGATCTGCCCCGTAGCGCTCCTGGAGCGTGATCACATCGGGCTGACCCCGTATCTCCTTGTAGGTCTCGAAATAGTGGGCGAGCCGGTCGACCAAAGCAAGTGGAAGCTCGGCCAATTCCACGACTTCTCCCCAAACCGGGTCCTTGCTGAGGATCGCCACCACCTTGTCATCTGCCTCACCCTGATCGATTATCTGGAGGCCGCCGACGGCGCGGGCAGTGAGGAGGATGTCGGCCCGGTCGATCGGGCGCTCGGAGATCACGCAGATGTCGAGGGGGTCGCCGTCGCCGCCGGTGGCTCCGGGGCACAAGGCGGCCACCTCTTCGGCGCAATAGGTCTGAGGTATGAAGCCATAAAGGGTCGGGGGCGAGGAGGAGGTTTGCTGCGGACGGTCGACCTTCAGATAACCGCTGGGCTTGTCCACTTCGTACTTGATCACGTCGAAGGGCGTGATTTCGATGTAGGCATTGACCATTAGGGGAGGGTCGGGGCCGACCGGGAGGCCATGCCAGGGGTGGGGCCGCCAGGAGGTGAACATCTCCCGAAACCTAGACGGCACTCCTCTCGGCGGCTCATTAACTTGGCGGTCCACAGTGTCGAAGGAGGCACACCTGAAACGGAAATTGATTCTCCTCCTCCTGTTTGGTCTGTTCGTAACAGCCTGCGGAGGAACAGCAGCAACGACCACCGTCGCAGCCCCCGCTACCACCGCCGGCGAAGCGCCGGCCACGACGGCCGGGGGCGGAACCGAAACCACGGCTGCCGCGGCCGGTGGCATGGAAGACCTGATCGCCGCCGCCCAGGCGGAAGGAACCCTCACCACCATCGCCCTACCCCATGACTGGTGCAACTACGGCGAGGTGATCTCCACCTTCGCCGACAAGTACGGCATCACCGTGAACGAGCTTGCGCCCGACGCCGGCTCTGCCGACGAATTGGAAGCGATTCGAGCCAACCAGGGGAGCACCGGCCCACAGGCTCCCGATGTCGTCGATATCGGTCTCGCCTTTGGGCCTGACGCCAAAGAAGAGGGCCTGCTTCAGGCCTACCAGGTAGCAACGTGGGACTCGATTCCCGACGACGCCAAGGATCCAGAAGGCTTCTGGTACGGCGACTACTACGGCGTCCTCGCCTTCGAGGTCAATGCCGACGTGGTCGACAATGTCCCCCAGACCTGGGCCGACCTTCTGAAGCCCGAGTACACCGGGGCTATCGCTCTGGCGGGAGATCCGCGGGTCTCGGCCCAGGCGATATCGGCAGTCTTCGCCGCTGGGCTTGCCAACGGCGGCTCCCTCGACGACGCCCAACCGGGCCTCGACTTCTTCGCCCAACTGGCAGAAGCAGGCAACCTGGTTCCGGTTATCGCCGAGTCCGGGACGGTTGCCTCGGGTGAAACTCCAATCACCATTCGCTGGACCTACAACGCCCTCGCCAACCGCGATGCCAACTCCGACATCGCCAACATCGAGGTGGTGGTGCCGGCCGATACGGGCCGTTACGCCGGGGTCTACGTGCAGGGGATCAGTGCCTATGCAC
>JBOGEW010000339.1:0-6631 GCA_050742075.1 Acidimicrobiia bacterium | reverse complement strand
GCTTCGGCCTCTGCGACTGAGACGGTCTTGTCGAGGTAAGGAGGAATGTGGGTGAGCATCAGTCTCCTTGCATTCTGAGCCCGAGCGATGGTGCCAGCGAGCGACGCCGTCAGGTGGTGCTTGTAGGGATAGGTTTCGAAATCGCCCTGATAACTCGCTTCACAAACGAAGAGATCGGCATCTCGGGCGATTTCAGGCCAATCACCGCCCGGCCCGGTATCAGCGCTGTATGTCAGAACTCGCCCATTCGCTTCCCAACGAGTCGCCAAGGTGGGGACCGAATGATCGGTCCAGGCGAATGTCACTTCGATTTCCCCGATGAGGGACGCCGCGCCTCCACTCATCGGATGAAAGTCGAAGGTTTCCGCCAACTCGGGATTGTCTGCGAACAAACCCAGTCGCTCGACCACGGCGGCTGGGCAATAGACGGGGATCGAGAGCCGTGGTACGGGTCGATATCTAAAGGCGTGAAAGGCTGTGATGAGATCGAGGCAGTGGTCGGGATGCTGGTGCGAGATGACTATCGCGTCTATCAGGTCGGGGTCTACGGGCAGAGCCACGAAGGTGCCCGGCCCGGCGTCGCACCAAATCCTCGTGGAGCCTTGCTCGATCAGATAGCCGGAGGCCGGGTGACCGAGCGTGGGATAGGTTCCGGAGGCGCCCATGATCGAGAACTTCAAGGCGCCAACCGATCGATCCGCCAGCCGGCACCGGATTTGACGTATCGAAAGCGATCGTGGAATCGAGCCTCCCGTCCTTGCCAAAACTCATAGCCGTTGGGTTCGATTCGATAACCGCCCCAGTGAGCTGGACGGGGGACGTTCCCATCCGGATACTGAGCCCTCATCTCCTGAAGCAGATTCTCCAGCTGGCCGTCCGCCACGACCTCGCTTTGCGGTGACACGGCCGAGGCGAAACGAGAGTCAACGGGTCGACTGGCGAAGTAGCGATCTGAGGTTTCTGCATCCACTTCCACCACGCCTCCTTCTATCCGCACCTGACGGTGGAGGGGAAGCCACAAGAAGAGGGCGCTCACCCGTGGTTCGGACTGGATCTCCCTGGCCTTGCGACTGCGGAAATTGGTGTAGAAGACGAGACCTTCTGGCTCGAGGCCCTTCAAGAGGAGCGTCCGCGATGACGGCGCACCATCGCGTCCGACCGTTGACAAGACAAAAGCATTCGGTTCGTCGACCCTGGCGGCCACGGCCTCATCGAGCCAGGTCACAAACTGCTGGGCGGGATCGGCCGCAAGCGAGTCGCGCTCGAGAGGGGCGTGGACATATTCAGTTTGCAGCGCGCTGAACCGGTCGACGGTCACCGGCGCCACCCTACCTATCGTCGCCAGCGTGGCTCCATCCCGACCTCCGCTGAGGATCCATCTCGGTCGAGCCCTTCGCCGGCGTTGTCCGCATTGTGGGGAAGGAGGAGCCTTCATCGGTTGGTGGAAGATGCGCGAACACTGTCCCAAGTGTGGACATCGGTTCGAACGGGAGCCGGGCTACTGGGTGGGTGCCGTGATCTTCAATACCGCGCTCGCCATCGTTTCGATCTTTGGCACGATTGCCCTCGTTATGGCTCTCACCTGGCCGGACGTTCCCTGGACCGGGCTCACGGTCGCGGCTATCGCGGTCAGTCTGGTCATTCCCACCATCGGCTACCCGTTTGCTCGGACGTTCTGGATGGCGTATGACTTGTACGTTCATCCTCTTGAAGAGAGCGAGATCGAAGCAGGGTCGGTCCGGGCTCGCCAGACCGGTACCTAAAGGCGCTTGGCGACCTCGTCGAGCATGACCTCGGTTGCTCCCCCACCGATCGAGTGGATGCGAACGTCGCGATAGAGCCTTTCGACCGCGGTCTCCGTAATGAAACCCATCCCTCCATGAAACTGAACGCAGTCGTAGAGAATGTCGTTCGCCAGTTCGCCGACGAGCGCCTTGACCATTGAAACCTCTTTGACCGTTTCTTCTCCCTGTTCCATGAGCCAAGCCGTGTGATACACCAGTTGTCGAGCCGCTTCCAATCGCGCCGAAGCCATCGCCAGACGCTGGCGAAGGACTTGTTTATCGAAGAGGGGTTTGCCGAACGCCTTCCGTTGCCGCACATAGTCGAGCGTTAGTTCGATTGCGCGGGTGGTCTCACCAATCGCCTGGGCGGCGATGACGAGCCTCTCGTTCTGGAAGTTCTCCATGATGTAGTAGAAGCCGCGGTTCTCGGTGCCGATGAGGTGGTCGTCTGGAACCCAGCAATCGGAAAAGGAGAGCTCGGCAGTATCCGAGCAATGCCAACCCATCTTGGGAAGTGCCCGACTGACGGTGAAGCCCTCTGCTTCGCGGGGGACGGCGATGATCGACAGACCGCGCGAGCCTTTGACCTCGGGGTTGGTTCGTACTCCGACGAAGACCAGATCGGCGATGCCGCCGTTGGTGATGAACATCTTCGAACCGTTGATCCGCCAGCCGTCGCCATCGCGAGCGGCTCTGGTCCGGATCGCCGCCACGTCTGATCCGGCGTCGGGTTCGGTGACGGCGATGGCGGTAATGGTCTCTCCTGCCACCATCGACGGCAGCCAGCGCTCCTTCTGCTCGGCGGAGCCAAATTTGAGGAGGTAGGGCATGGCCAGATCGGAGTGGACGAGGGCGGTGATGGAGAAGCCCCCGTAGGTGGAACGGCCCAACTCCTCGGCGAAGGTGACCGAGGCGAGCGGTCCCAAGCCAATCCCGCCGTATTCCTCTGGCACCCGCAAACCGAAGAAGCCGATCGCCCCCATCTCCTTCAGGATCTCTGGCGGAACCCGCCCGGCCGTCTCCCACTCGTCGGCCTGCGGGACAACCTTCTCCTCGACAAAACGCCGAGTTTGCTGCCTGATTGCCTCAAGATCCTCGGAGTCGTAAATGGTCATCGCCTGAAACATAGGTAACCCGGCCGAGGGTCTGGTACTAGAACGTTTGTTCGGGTAAAGTGGAGCGGTGTCGGAGTTCCGGTGGAGTCAGCTGGCGTCGCCCCAGGACGGTCTCTTCGAGTTGTCGCGCCGCGTCGTGGGCCGGGGTGAGTACAAGGGCCTGACCTTCCACGAGATCGAAGCCCGCTCGATCATCAGCAAGGCTCCTCCGAGCACCCCCTGGTTCGGTTACTCGATCAACGCCTATCGGGGATGTTCCCATGCTTGCTCATACTGCCTAGCAGGCGACACTCCGATTCTCCTTGCCAACGGCCGAACGAAGGCGATCTCCGATATTCGGACTGGGGATGTTGTCATAGGAACTCAGCGCGAAGGTGCGTATCGACGTTTCGTCGAATCAGTGGTGCTTGATCAGTGGTCGACGATGAAGCCCGCGTATCGAATAGTCGCGGGTAATGACACAGTCCTTGTGGCGAGCGGCGACCACCGATTTTTGACAAATCGCGGTTGGAAGCACGTAACCGGCGCTGAGAACGGGCCCGGGCAGAGGCCGTTTCTAACACTCAACAATCGTCTAGTCGGAACGACGCCCTTCGCTGATCCGCCGAAGGAAGACGAAGGGTATCGACGCGGATACATATGCGGAATGATCCGAGGCGATGGCAGCATCGGCACCTACACGTACACCCGTCGAAACGGCACGCCAAACACGGTTCACCGATTTCGACTCGCTCTCGCCGATCAGGAAGCCTTGCTTAGGACAAGGGCCTATCTCGCGAACTTCGGCGTAACAACGAAGGAGTTTCTTTTTTCCAAGCCGACGGCGACATATCGCGCTATGTGGGCGATCCGCTCCTCAACAAGGGCTACCGGCGATCGAGTCCGAGAGCTAATCGCATGGCCGGAGGTCTCGTGCGAGAGCTGGGAGCTTGGCTTCTTGGCCGGGCTCTTCGATGCCGAGGGCGGATGCTCCCACGGGATCCTGCGATTCGCCAACAAGGATCCAGAGATTCTTGGTCGATTGCAGACAATCCTTCTGATGCTCGGATTTGATGCCGTGCTGGAGCCCGTTCGTATGCCGACCGGCGTCCGGACGGTCCGAATAAGAGGCGGCATTTCGGAGCAGCTCCGCTTCATGCTGATGACCGATCCGGCCATTACTCGCAAACGAACAATTTCGGGGAGAGCCCTAAAGGTGGCGTCGAACCTAGGCATCAGAGAGATCACTCGTCTAGGGATCGAGATTCCGATGTACGACATCACAACCACGACTGGTGACTTCATAGCCAACGGTGTCGTAAGTCACAACTGCTTCGCCCGCCCCACGCACGAGTACCTCGGGTTCAACGTGGGTGAGGACTTCGACAGTCAGATCGTGGTCAAGACCAATGCCGTCGACCTTGTTCGGGCGGAAACCGAGCCGGGTCGGTGGGGTGGCGACCTGATCGCCATGGGAACCAATACGGATCCCTACCAGGCCGCGGAGGGGAAGTACAAGCTGACCAAGGGGATCATCGAGATACTGGCCGATCGAGGCAACGATTTCTCCATCCTCACCAAGTCACCATTGGTCTTGCGGGACATCGACTTGATCAAGGAGGCGTCGCGAAATAGCAAGGTCTCGGTGTCTTTCTCGGTCGCCACGTTGGATGAGAACGTCTGGCGGCGGACGGAGCCCGGTGCACCTCACCCGAGAAAGCGTCTCGATGCACTAGCTCGCCTACGAGCCGCTGGAATCTCAGGGGGAGTGATGGTTGCTCCAATTCTTCCCGGAATCTCTGATCGACCGGAGCAAGTCGCCGCGCTGAAGGAGGCGGCGAAGGAGTCGGGGGCCGAGTGGGTTAACGAGGTCAAGCTCCATCTGCGAGGGGTTCGCCCACATTTCATGAATTGGCTGGCGGTAGATAGCCCCGACCTCGTCGCGTGGTACGAGGCTCTCTATCCCCAACGGAGAAGGACGACGCCGAAAAGGAACGCTCCGGCGGAGAACCAACTTCGCCTCGCCCTCTAGGCGTCGGCGCCAAATCTGGCGCACCACGACCAGTTCTTGCCAAATTTGTTGCGCTACGACCGACGCTTGGTCGCCCTGCGACAAATTTGCCCAGCAGCGGTCCTCCTCCACCAAATTTGGCCGGCAACCACGGAGCTCCAGCAACCTTTCAGCTCGGACTGAAAAGCTCTTGGAGGTGGCGGGAGTCGAACCCGCGTCCCGTGAGTCGTTGGCGCCGGCATCTCCGAGCGCAGCCGTCGGCGAGCTTTCGGTGGGAGGGACCCCAACGGCGGGCTTCCCACTCACCTATCCGGAATCAATCTTTGCCCTTCGGTCCCGGACCCCGAAGGACGCATCCTGCATTGCGACGCCCTGTTCCGGCGAGGCAGGCGCCCCCCGGACGGACGGGCTACGTTATTTAGGCAGCCAGTGCGAAGTTGTCTTCGGCACTTGTGTTTGTTTCCGGCTCTTTTACGAGGATCCGGAGACCTCGGCTCGCTTCCGACGCCTCAACACCCAAGGTCGAAACCATTTCACCCCCGTGGGTCCGACCATTCTACCCGGCTAAGTGCGACGACCTCGCAGGGACCGCTCCATCTCCCGGTCAAGCTCGCGCTGCTTGATCGTCGCTCTCTTGTCGATCGTCCGCTTACCGCGGCCCAGTCCGAGCTCAACTTTGGCCTTGCCCTTCTTCAGATAGAGCCGCAGGGGAATCAGCGTCAGGCCCTTCTCCGCCAGGTCGGAGGCGATGCGGTCGATTTGACGCCTCTGCAGCAACAGCTTGCGGTTTCGCTCGGGCTCGTGACCGCCGTCGCGTGAGAAAGCGTACGGACCGATATACGAACCAATCAGAAACATCTCTCCATCTCGCACATGGGCAAAGCTGTCCTTGAGCTGGACATGGCCCTCCCGGATGCTCTTGATCTCAGAGCCCTGGAGGACGATGCCCGCCTCGTACGTGTCGATGATCTCGTAGTCGAACCGTGCTCGCCGATTCGAGGCGACGACCTTAACGGCATCGACGTCGGCGCTTTTCTTCGCCACGGTCAGCGAAGGTAGCCGAGCGGATCCACGGGCACACCATTCTTCCTCACTTCGAAGTGAAGATGTGGCCCGGTACAGCTTCCGCTACAACCGACATATCCGACCACCTGGCCCCGATCGATCGTTTCCCCGACCGAGACCGCCATCTTCGACTGATGGGCATACAAGGTGGTGATGCCGCCCCCATGGTCGATCACTACCGCCCTTCCATAGCCGCCGTAAGTCTCTGCCAATATCACCCTCCCTGTGGCGGCCGCCACAATCGGGGTTCCCGATGCCGCACTGAGATCGATTCCAGTGTGGAGTTTCCTCACCCCGAGGATCGGGTGGACCCGGTATCCGAATGGCGAGTCCACGCGGGCGTTGAGAGGCCACGAGAGGCCGGTCGGGGCGGTCCCCTCTTTGCTGGCGAGACGCTCGATCTCCCGCTGCAGAGCCGCCGCATCAGCCTCAAGTCCCTCCTTGTGCTCCTCGGCGGCCGCGATCTCGTTGCGGATCGAGGCCAACAACCGCTCGACCTCCGCCGCCTGTGCCTCGGCGTCGGCCAGCAGGTTGGCGGCCAGGTCTCGCTGCTCCTCAAGCAGAGCCTTTTGGGCATGGAGGCTCCGCAGTCGGGCCTCGGTTTGGGATTTCTTCTCTACGACCTGCGTGCGCTGGCGTTCTTCTTCGCGTTGGAGCAGCTGGAATGCATCGAACAC
>JBOGEW010000338.1:0-3711 GCA_050742075.1 Acidimicrobiia bacterium | reverse complement strand
CGCACCAGTTGGATGGTTCCGTTCTCGCCGACCAACCCTCCACAAGCGAGGGCAGGCGCGGCCCCGAGGGTGAGGACCAATACCACTGCCAGGAAGGTTGCAGCTCGGAATGTCTTGGACCGATGGTGCGATGTCCGCGGGCTCATGACGTACTCCTTGGGATCGTCTGTTGGCACTTGGACGACGTCAAGGGCGAAGCGGTTCCAAATCGAGCGCCGGAAGAGCGGTGTAAGGAAGCGGCCCAATGCGGACACATAACATCGCGAGGTGCCCAGTTCGAGTACATCCGATGAGCGAACCAACCTCAGGCACAAATTCGACTCGCTCTTCGAGGACCACTATCTCGGGGTCTCTCGGTATTGCCTTCGGCGTCTTGGTCCCGCTGATAGCGAAGACGCCGCCGCCGAGGTGTTCGCTGTCGCCTGGCGTCGGCTCGACCAAGTGCCTCCGGGCGAGGACGCCCGAGCCTGGCTCTTGGCGGTCGCTTATCGGGTGGTCGGCAATCACTACCGAAGCCGACGACGCCGGGCACGCCTGTCCGATCGACTCCGGACCGAACCGCACAAGGCGGTCGATCCGGATGTTCCCGACGTTGAAACCCGCCTGCTCTATCGAGCACTCGACTCGCTTCGTGAAGGCGACCGCGAGCTATTGCGACTCTCGTCCTGGGATGGTCTCACCAATGCGGAGATCGCGGCGGTGACGGGGATGAAACCGAACGCGATCGACCAGCGGCTCTTTCGCGCCCGCGTCCGCCTCCGTGAGCGGTTCGACCATCTCAACAAGGAACCTCTAGGAATCAAGGCAAGGGACGCATCGACATGATCGAACTCCTCGCACGCGCCGACCCCGCTGCCGGGGTCGAATTCGACAAGGAACGCCTCCGCGGCAATGTCGACCAGAGGATCGGCCTGACCCCGCTCCTGGCCCCGGCAAAGACCGTAAGACGGCGACCATTGTTGGCGGCTTTGGCGTCGGCGGGGGTGGTAGCTGTCGTGGTGGCGATATTCATCACCCTCCGACCCCGGCCCGATCGTGATGCCTTCGAAGTTCTGATGCCCGCCCCGAACGCCCTCGGCCTTCTTCCCGGAGTTGATCAGCTGGTGGGGCTGGGGACCGGCGGGGTGAAGGGGACCGCAGTCGACGGAGAGACCATCTGGGTGCTGGAGTCACTGCAGCACAAGCTGAATCGCGTCCGAGCCTCCGACGGAGTCGTCGAAGCCACCTACGACATCGCCGCCTATGCCGAGGGAGTGGTGGTGGGCGGTGGTTATCTCTGGCTCTCGAGCTACGACCACGAGGGCGAAGTGCTCCGCTTCAACCCCGAGACTGGTGAGGTCGACCTCACGATCGCCCTCGGCGGCGCCCCTGGTTGGTCGGCCTGGTTCGGTGACAGGTTGTGGATCAACAACGAGCAGGGCGATCTCTTTCGGATCTCGGCGGGCGGAGACATCGTGTCGGTGGGAACTGGGGAGGTCAAAGGCCAGGGCCTTGGCTATCTGTGGGTCAACGACTCGGCGACTGACTTGATTTCGAGCCTCTCGCCTGACGGAACCCGGGGCGAGATCGTGATCCCCACCTATCCCGGGCTCGAGACCCTGGTTGGATCGGGAGTCCGCCTTCTCATCGAGGTCGGAGGCGAGGTTTGGCTGATGGAGGGCGACTATCCAGGGGGGACCAACCTCAGCATCTTCGATCCGGCCAGAGGAGAGCTGCGCTCGTTCGGAGGAGTGACCTTTGGCTTGCACTCGATGATCGAGTTTGGGGGGCAACTGTGGCTCACATCCCATACCGACCATCTCTTGATCAGGATCGATCCTGACACCGGAGAAACCCATCGCTACCCGCTGCCGGGGAAGCCCGGCGGCCTGCTCGCGGCCGACGGTTCCTTGTGGGTGGCGCTCCATCATCCCGGGGCCTTGCTTCGGCTCGATCCCGACGCCGGGCTGCTCGAGGCGGGGGAGATCGTGGCCGATGACTGGAGCCGGTTCCCCCACCGTCTCCTTTGTACCGGAAGTAATGAGGCGGGGAAGCCAACCGTCATTCTCGAGCCCTACGACTGGATTGATTACGGCTCCTGGTCCGTGGTACAGGCACAGTTATCCAACGAGGGCTATCTGGTTTGTGTCAACGGCTACGTGGAAGGAGAAGCGTCACCGGAGCAGCGAGCCGCCGATTTAGACCAGGCCCTGATCGAAGCCGGGATCGTGGGGCCCTTTGTGCTCGTCGCCAACGGAGATGGGGTCCATGTCACCCGACTCTTTGCCGACGGCCGAGGCGACATCGTTGGGGTGGTGTTGGTAGATCCGATACCAGTCGGATTCCAAACCTTTCTCGATGAACAGACCGAAGAGGCAGGACATCCGCTGTTTGCAGACCTCGATCCGGAAATATCTGCTCGGCTCGATTTCGGTGACGTACCGCTAGTTGTCATCGGCCAAG
Organism: Acidimicrobiia bacterium; assembly: GCA_050742075.1. GTDB lineage: Bacteria > Actinomycetota > Acidimicrobiia > Spongiisociales > ZC4RG35 > JACCTH01. The sequence goes on along the minus strand of JBOGEW010000338.1, from coordinate 1,269 downwards.
ACCCCGAGAAGGTTTTTCTCCGGCCGCAATTCATCGAGGGTTTCGGCCCGGAGAGGGCACAGGCAATCAACACCAATTGGCAAAACGGGCTGGCTTTCTACCGCGGCTTGTCGACCGAAGTGAGTTCTCTGGTCGCGGCGGGAACTGGTCTTCACATGGTGATTTGGGATCAACCCGATTTGGTGGTCGAGGAAGTTCTCGACCTGATCCGTCGCGCGGGAGGTTGACACCCGGGTTGGCCGAGTGTGGTCTGGCGGACGAGCCCTAGACGAAGAGCTGTACTTCGGCGGTGGAGGCGAAATCCAAGAAGGCAGCGGCCCCAGCGACGAGACAGCCATCGATCAGGTCTTCTTCCCCGACCCCCATCACTCCCATCGTTGTCGAGCAGGCAAAGAACTGCACGCCCAAGCCTTGGGCCATCGAGATGAACTCCGAGACTGGTGGCATGTTGGCGTCCTTCATCCACTTTTTCATCATCAGGGTGGCGCCGGCAGTGGCTCCTGGGAGGGCGCCGAGCAAGTTGGGCATTTGAATTGGTCCGGACGGATTCGCCAGCGAAGCCATCTTCAACCTTCGGGAGCGCTTGCGATGGATCACATCAAGTCCAAAGAACGTGAAGTAGACCCCCGCCTCCCACCCCAAGCTCGCCGCGGTAGTGGCGAGGATCAGTGGCGGATAGGCCTGGTCAAGGGTTCCCTTGGAAGCCACCAAGGCAATCCTTTTCCTCTTCGGCGACTCACGCCCGTTCTCGTCAGCTGCGACGGCGGAGGGTTCGCTGGACAGGTTTTCAGCGAGCAGGGTCATGTCAGGGGTTCTTTCTGATCCAAAAGAGCTGCGTGGCGCCCTGGTCCTCGACAGCTAGAAGCTGATCTCCTCGCTGGCGGGCCAAGGCGGGGATGTCTTGTAAGGAACCACGGTCGGTTGTCACCAACCGCAGCACCTGGCCGGAGGCCAGCCGGCTGAGGACCTGTCCGGCTTGATAGACCGGAAGTGGGCAGAGGAAACCGGAGGCATCGAGGAATTCGTCATGGGTGAGGGTGTCGGGCATTTTCATCCTTTCGTTGTTGTTGGTCATCGAGATACCGCGCGAAGTAACTGGCGTACTTGAATCCGGAATCGGGAGAGATCGCCACCGTCAATCCCGGGTCATCGAGGGCGAGAGAAGCGGCGACGATGGCGCCGGTAGAGGGACCCACCATCAGCCCTTCTTGTCGAAAGAGGCTCAGGGTTGTGGAGTAAGCGCTCTCGTCGTCGATTCGCACCACCTCA
>JBOGEW010000337.1:0-8147 GCA_050742075.1 Acidimicrobiia bacterium | reverse complement strand
GGTCATGGCAACCCGGCGTTCACCATCGACACCTACCAGCATGTGCTCCCCGGCATGCAGGCGGAGGCCGCCCGCACTTTCGAGAAGCTCATCAACGAAGCGCGACCGGGGAAGGCCGGTAGAAGGGACGGTAGAAGAACCGACTGACACGGTAGAAGCCCCCGTCAGCAATGCGCTGACCGGGGCTTTCAGTAGCGGGGGCGGGATTTGAACCCGCGACCTTCGGGTTATGAGCCCGACGAGCTACCAGACTGCTCCACCCCGCGTCGGTGGAATGGGGATTTTAGGCCACGAGTTAGAACTATGACAAGGTCGGAGCCCTCCTTCGACCACCCTGGCCCACCGTCGGCAGGGAGCAGAACCAGAAAAGAACGCCGTCGCCGGGACAACCAGCGCTCTAATGCTCCGACCCGAAGCCGCCGATGACCTGAGTGTGACCCTGGACTCGTCGCGTCGTAGCCCGTCGGGCGCCTGGCTGGTCGGTGCCGGCCTGGCGGGACTACTCGCGATCGGCTCACTGGTCGGGGCTTTCTTCCACCAGCAGTCCGTAGATCGTCCGGTGGGCGAAGGCGAGCTCTTCGTCGCCGACGCCGCCCAGGCACGGGCAGAGCTGGAGAAGGCGGGGACGACCGATGTTCAGACGGCCGTACGTCGAGTGCGCAACTTGCTCGCGATCGAAGCGGTTTCGCTGGTGGGCGCCGACGGTCACATCGTCGCTTCGACCTCGACCAACCAGGAAGGCGTGCAGATTGAAAACGGTCTCCTCCTCTATGGATTGAGCAGCGGCTTTTTCTCCGCGGTCGCCACGTCCACCGACAACGAGATCCAGATCGACGGTGTCACCGAATGGGAACGCGGCGAGATCCTCTACCACGTCCTGGAGCCGCTCGACGATGGCGAGGGCCTGCTGCTCTACTACGACGTCTCCGAGTTGTTGGCACGCCGAGCCCGACAGCAAGGCATCCAGCCCCTTACCCTCGAGCTGGTCGGCGTCGGGGCCTTCTTCATCGTCGCCGGGATTCTTCTCCTGATCGCCCGGTCAGCCGTCGCCCGTCGTATCCGTGACATGGAGGTCGAGTCTCAGTTCCTGCGCCAGCAGTCGGCCGAACTTGAAGAGCACAACCGCCAGCTAGCCGTCGCTCGGGCAGAAGCCGAACGAGCCCTGGCGCTCGCTGAGGAGAAGAACCGGATCCGAGCCGAGTTCGTCCTCATGATCAACCACGAGCTGCGGACACCGCTAACAAGCCTCGTCACTGGGGCAGAGCTTCTCCGCCAGCTGGAATTGCCCGAGGCCGACCGGGTGCAGCTTCTTTCCCACATGGTCGCTGACGGCAGGCGCCTCCAAGAGATGATCGCCCAGATGCTGACAGTGGCTCGGATCGAAAACCGGGGGCTCAACTTCACATTGCGCGATGTTCCCTTCGCCGAGGTGCTGGCCGATCTCGCGGAGAAGCATCCCCGGCTTCGCATCCAGCATCGAGCGGGCGGGACCGATCCGCGGTCGGTTTACGTGCGCACCGATCCGATGACGCTTTCCCAACTCGTCGCCTCCCTCGCCGACAACGCCCTCTCCCATGGGGCCACCCGGGTCGATCTGGTGTGGCGGGAGTCGCTTCCCTTCCACGCCATGCACGAGGTCGGTCACAAGCCCGATCCCGCCCTCTTCCTGCTCGTGATCGACGACGGTCCCGGTATCGACTCCGCCTTCCTCCCTCGCGCCTTTGAGAAGTTCGAGAAGCACAGCCAGAGCGCCGGCACCGGCCTCGGTCTTTACATCGCCCGGATGATGGTCGATGCGTTGGAAGGCTCGCTTGCGGTCCACAGCTCCCATCACGGCACGACCATGGCGATCGGAGTACCGCTGGGCCGGCGCCTGCTCGTAGAGAGCGCGGCATGAGACGGGTCTGGCTCCTCGTCGTTTCCATTCTGCTCCTGGCCTGCGCCGGCGCCCCTGCCGCCCAGCGAGGAGAGATGGAAGTCGAGCTCAACGAGTTCTATATCACACCGGCCTCATCCCTCGTCAAGGCGGGAGCGGTCGATCTCAAACTGGAGAATGATGGCGAGATCCCCCACACTCTGGTGGTCGCCACCAACGATGGCACCGTGTTGGCGGCGTCGGAGGCGGTCCAACCGGAAGCCCGACAAACTCTCACCGTCCGCCTCCAACCCGGCACCTACCAACTCACCTGCCGGATCGTGTTCCGCGGCGACGACGGCGTCCTGGTCGACCATTACCAGGAGGGGATGGGCACCGTTCTCACCGTCGAGCCCTGACGTTTTGTGGGCTGCAACCGTCGATTTCGCCAGCTTGCAACCCAGGGTTCGGATTTAGTTGAGAGAGGGGTTGCTACGAGCCTCGGCGTCGCCGCCGCTTAGGGCCAAGGCTTGTTCGATCAGGTCGGCCGCGGCGTCGACCAACCGCTGATACTCGGCGAGGTCGCCGGCGCGGAGGGCCTGATCGGCTTCGGCCAGCGCATCGTTGGCCTGCTGGAGTAACTCCGCCACGTCGTCGGTCGGAGGCGGTTCCTCCCCGATGTCGCCGGCATCTTCCCCGAAGATGGCGGCCAGAGCACCGCCCAGGCTGGTCGACCATTCGATCCGATCTTCGAATAAAACGATGACTCTTTCGAATTCGGGGATGCCTCCCCCGGTGGCCTCGAGAAATATCGATTGGGCATAGAGCAGCGAGTCACCGATCGGAAGAACAAGAACGTCGCCTTGCAGCACTCGCGATCCGCGGCTGCGCCACAAACTGAACTGGGCGGAAATATTGGGATCGGACTCGATCCGCAACCCCACCTGTTCGATCCCTGTTACCTGGGACCCCGACGCCATCCGGTAATCGATCAGCCTCCCGTAATCGGTCGGGTCGCTCCCCACGAGAAGGAAGCTCACCAAGTTGGGCCGGTCCCGAGGAGCAAACGCCTGGATCCCCACGAAGGAAAGCTCGTTGTCGACCCGCAACATCGTGTAATAGGGCAAGGCCTCGGTGACGAGTTCCGGCCTCCCGGTCACCGCCGAGATCCCGTCCCCCACCAATTCCTGGGCGCGCACCGGGGCTTCGTCCTCGTCAAAGGCACCCGATTGGGGGATCGCCCACGCATCGGTTTCGTTGAAGAAGCTGGGAACATCGGTGACGTGATAGTCGCGATAGACCTCAGACTGGACGGTGAAGAGATCCATGGGGTAGCGCAGGTGGCTGCGCAGACTCTCGGGCATTGCGCTCATATCGACGAACAGCCCGGGAAAGGCCGACCGCCACGCCGCCAAGATCGGATCGTTCTCGTCGACCACATAGAAGGTGACGGTTCCGTCGTAGGCGTCAATCACCGCCTTCACCGAGTTGCGGATGTAGTTAACCCCCGCAAGTATCCCGGTCCCCTGGGCCAGGCGACGCCGGTCGAGATTGCTGAGCGGGGTCGAGTAGGGATAGTTGCCGGTGTAGGTGTACATGTCGACGACCCAGTTGATGCGACCGTTGCTCACCACCGGATAGGGATCGGAGTCGGCGGCGAGGAAGGGAGCGACTTTGGCGACGATCCCGTCGATGTCGCGCTCGGTCAGGATCCGTGAGTCAGGCCTGATCTGATCGGAGATGACGATGTTGAGATCGCGATGGCGGAGGGCGAAGGCGAGTCTTCGCCAGATGTCGGAGAGCTGCACACCCCCCCGGCCCGCATAGTCGGTCGATGCAAAGGTGTTGGCGCCCGTCGGGTAGTCGATCTCCCCGGTTTGGTTGCGGACGATCACGGGATCGGCGGCGCTGAAATCGAGCTCACCGAAATAGATCCGGGGCTGCTCGATCTCCAGCGCCTCCGTGGTGCTTTCGGGGGGAAGCTCGCTCACCAGGTAACGGGGAGCGCCGGCCTGGCCGACCAGTGCGGCATAACTCGCCACCAACCCAAAGCCATGGGTGTAGCTCAGACGGCGGACCTGCCAGTTGTCCTCATCAATCGCCCCGGACTCGAGCTCACGCACCGAAAGCATCACCTGGGTCAGCTCTCCGTCGATCAAGTAGCGATCCGAGTCGACATTCTGCAATCGGTAGTACTCACGGAACTCCTGAGGCGAGTAAGAATTGGTGAGCACGTCCGGATCCCAGAGACGAAGGTTGTCGAGCAAGGCCTGTGCTTCGGTGAGTTCCCCCGATTCGATATTGCCGTCGGCCGCGAACGGCTGCACCTCGACGTCGTCGACCCCGAACGCCTGGCGGGTAAAGGCGATATTCCGCTCGATATAAGGACCTTGCCGCACGATCGGGTTGGGGACGACCCTTAGGTTCTCGATCACCGCGGGATAGATGACCCCTGCCCCGACCGCCACCACGATCCAGGCGGCGCCGGCCACTACCGGAAGCGTCCACCCCTTGCGCCAAATGTTGACGATCAGGATGACGGCGGTAACGAGTGAGACCGCCAGCAGCAGCCGCAGAGCGGGGAGTCGGGCGAAGATGTCGGTGTACCCGGCCCCGAAGAAAGTGTTGCTGCGATTCGAGTAGAGCAATCGGTAGGCGTCGATCCGATAGAGCCCGGCCCGCAGCAACGCCAGGATCGCCAGCAGCAGGGAAACCTGGACCTTGGCTCCCCGGGAGAAGAAGGACTCTCCCCCACGCCGAATCCGCAGCGCCCCGTTGACGTAGTGGGCTCCCCCGACAGCCAGGGTCGTGACCAAGACCAGGTTGAAACCCCAGACAAGGAGGTCGCGGATCACCGGAAGACGGAAGACGTAGAAGCCGAGATCGTGGCCGAAGAGCGGATCGGCGATTCCGAAGCCGGCCTGGTTGAGGAAGAGAAAGATGCGGTCGGTCCACCCCCCGGCACCCCCCCCGATCAAGAGCGCCAACGCAATCGATCCCACCAACCGCACCGCCGGTAGGCGCCGGTCGAGCCATTGCCGGACCTGAGTCAGCATCTCGTCTTCTTCGCTCCCCGGTGCGCCGAGATGCCGCATCGCCGAACGGTCGGCGAGCGTCAGGTTGCCAAAGATGAAGAGAAACGAGATGGCGACGAAACCAACGATGAGGGCGACGTGGACGAGCTGTCGGGTCCACCAGATCCCGGCATACCCGACCGATTCAAACCAAAGCAAGTCGGTCCACAGGCCGGAGAGGCCCGACGCCGCCAGGTACATGAAAAACGCCCCGACCAGATAAGGGAGAAACCGTCGGCGGCCGCCGGCACGGCTCGCCGGTGGGTTCCTAATGAACATCGGCGAAACCTTAGGTTGCTGCCGGCCCGAAGCCGCCGCCCGGGCAGCGATGTCGGGCAGAGTTTGCCCGGTTGTAATGCAGGGTATTTCAGTCGGGCCATCGCGAAAGGAACGGCATGACCGACAAGAAGACCGACCTTCTCTCGGACGAGCAGATCGACCACGGCCCGGCTTCCACCGACGACATGGCGTGGAAAGAACGAGTGGCAGCCTATGAGGTCTGGACAGACTTGTTGGAAGGCGTCATTACCCGTTACTCGAACCACGAGCTCGATCGGGTCGAGTTGGAAGAGGTGGGGAAGGACCCGGAGGCACTAATCCATAAGGTCAGTGAAGCGACCGGACTGACACGCCAGGCAGTGGAGGCCGAAATCCGCGAGGTCGCGGAGTCGCTCCTCTAGCCCATCGCCTAGACCGCAGGAACCAGGGTGCAGGTGCACCCCGGATGGAGGGGAGGAAGGTGAACTGCCTCTTCTTCCGCCGCTTCCCGGCAGCGAAGACAGCCCCGACCGCCGACCAACATCAACATCTCCAGGCCGCCCGAGGAAAGCGAGGCGGAAAGTCCATCGTGATAGGCCGAAGAAGCGAGGTCGTTGACACGGCGTTCGGCTTCATCGGTTCTCCAGGCTCGGAACACGCGCGAGAGAGCAGTCGATCTTTCACGTCCACCGTCTTCATCCGAACCCAGCACGGCAATGATCTGTTCAATGAGGTCTTTTGCCATACCGCTGGCCTCGTCCCTCGCCGGAGTGTGAGGGCGGCCAAAGGTGCGTCCCGCCAGCTCTTCGGCGGCCGAATGCCCCATGGAGAAACTCTCGGCCAGGAGCACCACCAGCTCCGGCCGCAAAAATTGGGAGGCATCCTCGATGGTCGGACGCCACGAGCCTTCCGACACTCTGATTCCCTCCAACGCCTGATTCTGCATCTCGGTCAGTTGGCGCTTGAGGTTGCGCAGGGCCCGATTCGAAGCCGGCAACACCAGGCGCCGCTGGAGATCGAAGGGATCGGTGGCTGACGCCACCCGTTTCCGGGCCGGCGCGGGAGGTGGAGCCCCTTGGGCCTCTTCCTCCTTCGGGAGCTGATCACCCTGCGGAACTCCTCGCAATCTCGAGAAGATGGCATCAAGCTCGTCGACAGTCGGCGACTCGGGCGCCGCTACTTCTTGCGGCTCGGGCGCCGCTTCCACTGTGGGCTCCCCTGACGGCTCTTCTGCCCGCTCCACCGGCTCGACGGGTTGGACCACCTCGCTCGACCTGATGCGCTTGACATCTTCCACTACCTCGTCGAGATCGGCTGCGGGGGCGGCGGCTTGTTTCTCCTTGCGCCTGGCAACCACTCGCACCGTCTCTCCGGGCTCCCAGCCAGGCTTGTCGGTCCCGGGGGTGACGACACGCAGGATCGGTTCGGCGGGTTGCTCCTCCGGACCCGAGAGTCCGAGATGGGTGCGCCGCTCATCGAGCTCACCTTCCATTCGAGCCAAAGAGGATCGAAGAGTCTCGAGTTCGGCGAGAAGCTCTTGACGGCGTTGCTCCAAAGCCCGGGCACGTTCTTGTGAGCCCTCGGCCTGACGGCGGGCCGACTCGACGATCTCGTCGTGCCGGGCAAGCGCCTCGGCGTGAACCCGCTCTGCCTCCATCCGCGCCACCCGGGTGAGGTCCTCCGATTCGCGTCGGGCCGAAGCGGTCAGGCGGTGTGCTTCTCGTTCCGCCTCGCCGAGCACACTCAAAGAATCACGCTCGGCGGTCTCTGCCAGCCGCCGGGCCTCGGCCTGCGCTTGCTTCAACAATTCCTCGGAGGTGAGCCAGGCGTCAGAGCGGAGATGTTCAGCGTCTTCCCGGGCTGCTCGACGCTCATTCTCGGCCTCGACCATCGCCTCCGACCTCCACCTGGCGGCGTCGGCGGTAGCTCGATCCCGCATGCCTTCGGCGGCATCCCGGGCGGACTCAAGGACCGACGTGACCTCGTGGCCTACGGCAGCAAACTCCGACTTGAGATCCCGCTCGGCGAATTCTCCCAGCCGACCCGCCAAACGATCGCGCTGGGCGACGAGCTCGGCCAACTGCTGGGCGACCGCGGCGAGAAAGTCTTTGACCTCGCCGGGATCGAGACCCCGAAAGGCGGTGCGAAAGCTCCTGCCGGTGATCTGTTCCGGCGTCAGCTGATCCATCAGGGGTTCAAGATACCCTGCCAGGGAAAACGCGTCTGTTCTGTGGGCCGGTAGAGGGGTAGGACCACTCCAGCAACCCAGGGTTGGCAGATCAGAGGTTGGCGAGGGCGGCAAGAGCCTCGTCGAGGGTCGCCACCGCGATCAACTCGATGCCATTGCGCGGAGCGGTGAGGGCCTCCTCGTAATTCGACGCCGGCACCAACATCACGTCGGCACCGGCTGCCTCGGCTGCCACCACTTTCTGGCGAACGCCGCCGATCCCGCCCACGTTCCCATCAACGTCAATCGTTCCGGTGCCGGCGACGACGTGACCCGAGGAGAGGCTGTCGGGACTGAGCAATTCCATCACCGCCAGGGTGTACATCATCCCCGCCGAAGGTCCTCCGATCAGACCGGCGTCGATGTCGATCGGGAAAGGGAACTCGAACCGAGGATTGAGGGCGGCGACGCTGATTCCAATCAGCGGGGCGGTGGGGTCTTCGTCCTGAGCGATGAGTTCGACCTGAGCCGTCATCGGTTCGTCATCACGGGTGAAACCGAGCGTTATCGCGTCCCCCGGCTGTTTCCCCGTCAGCGCGGCTCCAATCTCGGTCGGTAGCTCCACCGGCGACCCTGCAACCGCCGTGATGATGTCGTTCACCTGCAGAACATCTGCGGCCGGCGCGGTCTCTACCACCTCGGCGACGGCGACTCCATCGGAGTGGGTCTCCACTTCGTATCCCAGCCGTCGCAGGGCGAGGGTGATCGCCGTTTCCTTCGAAAGGTCCATCGA
>JBOGEW010000336.1:0-1719 GCA_050742075.1 Acidimicrobiia bacterium | reverse complement strand
TGCCCGATAAGGACGGGAATGGCCGAGCCGGGTGGCCGCCCGTTCGAGGGCGTTGACCGCGCTCGCATAATCGGTCTCCAGGTCCTCGCTCACCAAAACGTTGCGGACCAAGGTCAGGGATTGGCTTACCCGGTCGAAGGCCGCTAGTGACCCCACCGCCTGCCACGACATCTCCGGCAGCGCCCGGTCATCGGGGGGCCGGTTGGGCAGGTGCTCGATGTAGCGGACCGTGTCGTATCCCAGGTAACCCACCAGGCCCGAGTGGAGCGGCGGCAAACCGGGAAGGTCGGCGGCGCGGACCCGGGCGACGATCTCCTCCAATGCCCCGAGCGGATCCCTGGCGCCGATGAGTTGTTGTGACTCGATCCGCCCTTCATACGAGGTGAGGGTGAACAAGGGGTCCCAACCGATGAAGGACCACCGGGCCCAGTTCTCGCCTCCTTCGACCGACTCCAAAAGGAATCCCGGATCGGCGCCGACCAGCTTCTCGAAAGCGGAAACCGGTGTCTCGCGGTCGGCCAGCACTTTCGTCCAAACCGGCACCAGCGGGTAGGACTTGGCCAAAGCGATGAACTCGTCGCGGCTCGGGTGACAGATCATCAGATCTGGGCGAGGTTCTCGAGTATCGGGATGCGAGTTATCACGTTGGTAACCGCGGAGGACACCCGATTGAGATTGCCCGTCACCATCACCAGGCCGAAAATCGCCATAAGCGCTCCGGAAGCGATGCTGATCGGTTTGAGGTAAGGCCGGGTGCGGCGCAAGAGGCGATGCATTCCCAAAGCCGAGAGGAGGAAGGGAGTTCCAAGGCCGAGGGAGTACGCAACGAGGAGGGCGACTCCTTGCCCCAGTGTCTCAAGGGTGGCAGCGGTGGCGAGCACGACGGTGAGGATCGGGCCGATGCACGGCGTCCAACCGAAGGCGAAGGCCGCCCCCATCACCGGCGGAGCGAAGGAGCCGAGGCGCGACGGGCGCACCTGGGGCCGGTAGTCACGGCTCAAAGGGCGGAGAAGGCCGCGGTCAGAGATCGCCAGAGCGACCATGACCAATCCGAAAACGAGCACAACTCCCCCGGCGATCCGACTGGCCAGTGGAAGGTGCGCGGAGAGGAACCTTCCGAGCGAAGTTGCCGTGGCCCCGAAGGCGGCGAAGACGACGGTGAAGCCGGCGATGAAGAGGCCGATCACCAGCAACATCCGCCGGGTGGAGACGGCCCCTTCTTCCAGAGAGGCGACGGAGTAACCCGACATCATCGAGAGATAGCCCGGCACCAGAGGCAACACGCATGGAGAAAGAAACGAAAGAACGCCTCCTCCGAAGGCGATAAACAACTGCAGAAAGAGTGAGGCGTCGGCCATGTCGTGGATCCTGCGACCATGTTCGCACGAGCCCTTTCGAATCTGACATTTCCAAGCTCGAAGGCCGTCGTTGAAACCGCTGTTCGACCCCATCCTCCCCTCTGATCGATTCGGTCCGAGCGATCGGGCCTTGACCGTGACGATGTGGCTGGTGGGATTCGTCCAGGGCTTCACCCAGGCACAGCCGGCCGCGACCCTTCCCTTCACCAGAGCGGGCCTTGGTCTCAGCCAGGCCGAGATGAGCTCACTTCTTGCCTGGGCGCGGCTCGGCAGCCTCCTGGCGGTGGCGCTTTCGATCTGGGCCGATAGAGCGGGAAGACGCCGGCCCTTGCTCACGGCGTATGCGCTCCTGGTCGTCGCC
>JBOGEW010000335.1:0-13926 GCA_050742075.1 Acidimicrobiia bacterium | reverse complement strand
ACCGGACGGCGGTTGGGTGGAGCCCAAGCCAGGCGCTGGCGGTAGCGCGGGATGTAACCGAGCTTTCCGTCGATATGGGACTTGATCCGCCCGATGTCGAGGCCACCGACGGAGGTGACCAGCTCGGCTCCGTCGAAGAGCACGACTCCTGCCACGTGCATGTGGGTCGTCGGAGTCTCCAATGCGAGGAACGAGGCGTCCAGGTGTGAGAGCGGCTCGTAGAAGGGGGTCATCGTCACGCTCACTTCGGGAGGAATCTAGGTATGGGGATTGGAGCGGGACCCCGCAGGTTCGACTGCTTCGTCGGCCGAGAGCTCGGGGTGGGCCTCGGCACTGGCGAGGTGCCACGGGACCGAGCTCACCGCTACCCCGGGCTCGAAGACCAGCGCTGCTTTGATTGAAAAGGCGGTCTGGTTGTGAAGAAGCTGGCTGCGGTACCCAGGGACCACGAATTCGGGGATCACGACATGTACCAGGGTGCCGGGGGCGGCATCGCGGCGGAGCCGGCGGATATATCGCAGCAGCGGCCTGATGATGCCTCGGTAGGGACTCTCGAGGATTTGCAGCTCGCCGTAGTCGGGGTCCCAGTTGGTGAGAACCCGGTTTCTCTGGTCGGCATCTGTGTCGAGGTGAGCGGCGATGACCGAATCGGCGTGCAGCATCCGGGCGTAGGCCATGGCCCGCCGCACCGGGATCGTCACATCGGCGGCGAGAACGACGACCTGCTGGTCGAGGATCTGGTCGGTGGGTCGCTGGGCTTCAGTGCGCAACCCCTTTTGGCGCTGGTACGTCAAGTCGGTGACGACCACTTGATGCAGGAAGAGAAGAAGCAGCTTCAGCAATAGTCCGTGGGGGTGAATCAGCAGTGACCCCAGCCTCCTCTGCCTCAATACCTCGGGAATGATCACCGTCGTGAAGGAGCCGGGATGGTTGTTGGCTTCGTGGCGCACGAAATCTCGAAGCGTGCGGATGGGTTTGGGTCTGGTCGACTCCACAATCTGGAGAGGATGGGCGGGATAGAGTCGATCCCAGGTATCGACCAGGTCCTCGTCGCCGGTCTCGCGAACGTGCACCACCTTCAAGGAGTCGGGCCGGATCATCTCGGCATATTCGATCGCCCGCTGCGTGGCTCGCCCCGTATGGGAGGCAAACACGATTGCCCGGTTGGAGGTCGGAACTGGAGGCTCTCCCACCAATCGCAATCGATCTGCCACTGCCAGGTAGTGGCGGCGGATGGCGAGCATCCCGATCACGATCAGCGGGATGGCCGCGATGATGATCCATGCCCCGTGGGTGAACTTGACCGTAGCGATGATCACCAGAACCACCGCGGTCGTAACAGCACCGATGATGTTGAGCGCGGCCGAGCCTTTCCAGCCAGATGGCTTTAGTCGGAACCAGCGGCGAACCATGCCTGACTGGGAAAGGGTTATGGAGAGGAAAACGCCTACGACGTACAGCTGGACCAAGCGGCTGACTTGAGCATCGAAGGCCCAGATCAAAAGACAGGCAATCGTGGCCAGCACCACGATTCCGTTCGAAAAAACCAATCGGTCGCCGAGGCTACGAAACTGGCGGGGCATCAGTTTTTGTCTCGCCAGGACGGCGGAGAGACGGGGGAAGTCCTGATAAGCGGTGTTGGCGGCCAGGAAGAGGATGGCGGCGGTGAAAAGCTGGAGAATCCAGAAGCCGACGCCGCCGTTGAATGCGGCCCGTCCCAATTGGGATATCACGGTCCCGAATTGATCGACGGTTTCCTCCGAGATTCGGACCCCGAAGAGGCGGGCAAGGGTGGAGATCCCGATGAACATCGAAATGGCGATGACTCCCATCATGATCAGGGTCAGGGAGGCGTTCTTGGCCTTGGGGGGGCGGAAGGCCGGCACCCCGTCGGCAATGGCCTCCACCCCGGTCAGAGCAGTCGAACCCGAGGCAAAGGCCCGCAGGAGAAGAAAGAGCGAAACAGCTCCGACCTCCGGTGCCAGATCGGCGGACGAGGAGATCGCCTGCGGACAGGCGCCGTCGGCACACTCGATGAGACCGGTCACGATCATCGTGAAGACCGTGGCGATGAAGGCATAGGTCGGGATCGCAAAGAGCCCCGACGACTCCTTGGCGCCGCGGAGATTGGCGATCGAGATCAGGATCACGAAGCCGATGGCGATGGCCACCCGATAGGGGAGGGTATTGGGAAAGGCCGACGTGATGGCGGCCGTACCCGCTGAGACAGAAACTGCCACGGTGAGCGTGTAGTCGGTGAGGAGCGCCGCTCCCGCCGTCGCTCCCGGATACAGCCCGAGGTTGTCGTAGGTGGCCATGAAGGCCCCGCCACCGTGGGGGTAGGCGCGGATCATTGGCGGGTGGGTAGCGATGATGATCGCAAAGAGGATTGCGATGGCGATGGCCACCGGAGCGAGCTGGGCGAGGGCACCGACACCGGCCAGGGCGAGGACCAGCATTGCCTCTTCGGTGGCGTAGGAGACCGAAGAGAGGGCGTCGGAGGCGAACACCGGCAGAGCCAACCTCTTAGGAAGAAGCTGGTGTTCTGCCTGGTCGCTTGCCAGTGGCCGCCCGATCAAACGGCGCTTGAAGTCCGCCCAACGAACCAAAATCCTCAACGCCGACGTCAGGCGCGACCGCTCAGCCTATCGGGGTCAGCCCGGTAAAAGAAGCCATCGACCTAGTGCGCCCGGAGGGATTCGAACCCCCGACGCCCGCCTTAGGACGGCGGCGCTCTATCCACTGAGCTACAGGCGCGCTGGTCCATTCTGACGTAGATTTGTTCTCTTCTCGGAAGGGTTTCTCGGCGGCGATGAATCTGGAAAGGCTGGCGGGCATTCTCGGCCTCGTGCTTTATCTCGCCGTCGGTTTCTTCTACCTCTCCTCTGGGCTGGTGGTTCCGTTTCCCTGGTTGGGCCTTCTCTGGGCCATCTGGCTGGGCGGGATGATCTGGGCAATCTTGGTATTTCGCTCTCGACCGCCGTACGTGCTGCTGTTCGCTCCCCTGGCATTCGGCTTCTGGTTCTTGTTCGTGACTGCCGGCGAGCGGTTCCTGGGGTGGACGGCGTAAGGCCCCGCCTTTCTCTGGCTACCCCGGGCCTAACCTTCGTCGATGGCTGACGACGAAGAACGTATCGCCCTTTTCCTCGATTACGAGAACCTCGCCATTGGCGCTCGCGATGCTCTCCGCGGTCAGGAATTCGATTTCAAGCCGATTGCCGACGCCCTCGCCGAGCGAGGCCGGGTTGTCTCGAGACGGGCGTATGCGGACTGGTCGATGTTCGACGACGGCAGGCGGATGCTCACGCGACATCACCTCGAGTTGATCGAGATCCCGCAGCGACTGGGAGCATCCCGGAAGAACGCGGCCGACATCAAGATGGCGGTCGATGCCATCGAGCTCGCCCTAGTGCGCGACTACGTCACCACATTCGTCATCGGAACCGGTGACTCCGACTTCACGCCGCTGGTCCACAAACTCCGCGAGCTCAACAAAAAAGTGATCGGCGTCGGGATCAAGGCGTCGACCTCGGCGCTGCTCCCTCCTGCCTGCGACGAGTTTCTCTTCTACGAGGCACTGGAAGGTGTTGAAGCACCGACCTCCGACGCGCCGGCGCGACGCCCGCCGCGACGCACCGAACCGCCATCCGAAGAAGTTGCCGTCGACGAAGGAGTCGCCAGTCAGGAGGAGACGGAGCCGATCGAGGCACTCATCACCCGAACGCTGGCTGGTTTGCAGCGATCGAGCGGTGAGTCGGTCCTGGCGTCTTCGCTGAAGCGAGCGGTGCTCCGAAAAGATTCGACATTTTCGGAGGCCGACTATGGATTCCGGGCCTTCGGCGAGTTGTTGCGAAACCTTGAGGAACAGGGACTGATCGAGTTAAGCGAGGGCCCGGCAAAGGGCGATCCCGTCGTCCAGTTCAACCAGGACGGGGGTGGGGAGAACGAAGCTTTTTCCCTCTTGGTCGACGTGGTGACCGACATCCAGCGTCGCAACGGCAAACCGGCCCTATCCGGGCTCAAGAATCAGGTGCGGAAGCGCGACACATCATTCTCGGAGAAGAAATACGGTTTTTCCGGGTTCCTCCAGTTCTGCAAGGCGGCGGCGACCCGCGGTCTGATCGAACTGGAATGGGATGAGGCGCTTAATGACTACCGGGTCGGCCTTCCCTGATCTGATCGCCTTCTGTGCTGATTCTCGACGCGGCTGACACAAGGCGCGCCCTCTCGATGGCTCAGGCCATCGAGGCCATGAGAGTCGGGCTAGGCGACGATCGCGAGGTTCCGCTCCGTTCTCTGGTCGGTGGCTCGATGTTCATGCCCGGTCGGGCAGGAGCGAACACCGGGATGAAGGTGGTTTCAATCGTTCCGGGCAATCCCGTCGGGATCGTGGCGGTCTTCGGCTCCGATGGATCTCCGCTGGGGATAGTGGACGGACCGACGCTGACCTCGATACGCACTGGTGCCGCCGCCGGCCTGGCAACAAAGTTGCTCGCTCGTCCGGAGTCGAAGGTCATGGCGATGCTTGGGGCAGGAGCGATAGCGGCCGATCAGGTCGCAGCCATCGCCGCCGTCCGATCATTGGAAGAGGTCCGGGTGTGGAGCAGGCGGTCCGAGCGGGCTCGCGACCTCGTCGATCGGCTGGCGGACCTGGGCTTGCGGGCCACGGCTATGGCGAGCGCCGACGAGGCGGTGATGGGCGCCGAAATCGTCTCTACCGCCACCCCCTCGCGCATTCCACTCTTCAGCGACTCCTCGGTCCTGGCCGGAACTCACATCAACGCAGTCGGGGCCTTTACCCCCGAGATGTGCGAGGTTCCGACGGAGACGGTCAATCGCTCCTATCCGGTGGTGGACGACCTCGATGCCGCCGCGGCCGAGGCAGGCGATCTGCTGCAGGCGGGTCGACCACCGGTGGCCACCATTGCCGACGTCCTCGCCCGGCGCCATCCCCAAATTGGTGAGGACGTGACGCTCTTCAAATCGGTGGGGATCGCCTCCCAGGATGTCGCCGCGGGCGCTGCCGCTCTGGCATCGGCCGAGGCCCTGGGGATCGGCCGATTGGTCTAAGCCGATCACGTTCTGTGGGCTGGAATCGTCGGTTTCGCCGGGCAACAACCCTGGGTTCGCAGTGAGGCGGTGATATAACCAACTGCGATGAGAGAGATGGGTGAGCAGCTGCGGACAAGGGCCGTGGGAATACTCACCGATCGAGAGACCACCACCTTTCTGGTCCTGTCGGCCGTGGTGGGGCTCGGGGTGGGGGTGGGGGCGGCGGCCCTCGTGACGGTGATCAACCTGATCGCCAATGGTTTTCGTGAGGTCGAGGAATCGGTGGGCGGCGGCCGGTGGTTAGTTTTCATCGCCGTCCCCTTGGGTCTATACCTGGCATGGTGGGTGGCGAAGCGATTCGCCCCCGAGGTTGAGGGCGATGGGGTCCCGGATGCGATCGCCGCCCTTGCCATCCACGGGGGCACCATTCGCGGACGGGTGGCTCCCGCCAAGGTCGTCGCCACCGCCCTCACCCTCGGCGGCGGTGGTTCCGGCGGGCGAGAAGGACCGATCGTCCAGATCGGCTCCTCGATCGGCTCAGTTGTGGCCCGTTTCTTTCACCTCGGCGAGGACCAGATCAAAAGCCTGGTCGCAGCTGGGGCCGCGGCCGGCATCGGCGCCAGCTTCAACGCCCCCATCGCCGGGATGCTCTTTGCCCTGGAGGTGATCATTGGCACCTTCGCCGTTCGCCATGTCACGGCCGTCGTGGTCGCATCGGTGGTGGCGGCGATCACCACTCGCAGCATCGTGGGCGAGGGTCTGACCATTCAGGCAGGTTCGTACGGGCTTGAAGATCCCCGCCAGCTCATCGGATATCTCGTCCTGTCGCTGCTCGCCGCCTTGGCCGGCCTGGCCCTGCTGCGAATGATGGACTGGCTCGGCAACTGGCAGCGGGGCCGCGAGCTCGGAGGTTGGCGGCCCGTTCTCTTTGGCCTGGTGGTGGCCGGAATCGGCTTCTTTGCCCCGGAGATTCTCGGGACCGGCCAATCCTTCGTGTCCGAGCTCCTGCAACAGTCCGAGGCCTTCGATCGGGCCGGGGTCGGCGGCAACGACTGGTGGGCGTTGGCTTTACTCGCCGGGGCGAAATTGGTGGCGACTTGTTTCACCACGACCTCGGGCGCAGCCGGGGGAGCATTCTTTCCCTGTCTGTTCATCGGAGCCACTCTCGGCGCCTCGCTCGGCGAACTGCTTGCCCCGATCGAAGCGTTGGGGAGCCTGCGGCCAGGGGGTCTGGCAGTCGTTGGGATGGCAACTGTGATCGCGGCGGTCGCCCGGGCGCCGCTGACGGCGATCATGCTCGTCTTCGAGATCACCGGTGCTCGCGACTACGGGTTGATTCTCCCCCTCATGCTCGGCACGACGATGGCCACCTTCCTTGCCGACCGATTCCATTCCGACAGCCTCTATCTGTCGGTTCTGCGGCGTCGGGGGATCTCACTGGTACCCCACAGCGAGATCGATCTCCTCGACACTGTGAACGTCGGCGACGTGATGCATCGGCCGCACGCCGTCGCCCGCCTGCATCAGCAGTTGGCAGATGTCGAAAGCACCATGTCCCGATTTCGCTACAACGGATTGGTGGTCCTCGAAGGGACGAAGGTGGTGGGGATGATCACCGTCGCCGACATCTCGCGGGCAGGAGGCCCGTCTGTGCCAGCCACGGTCGAGCAGGCGATGATCGCCCGCCCGGTCACGGTGACGCCGTCGACTCCGGTTTCAACGGCCCTCGAAAGAATGGCTGCCCTCGGAATCGGCCGGCTGCCGGTGGTGGCCGAGGACGGATCGGGAACTTTCGTCGGTTTGTTCCGGCGGGAGGAGGCGGTCCGTGCCTATCACCGGGCCCTGTCGCAACGGACCGAGCGGGAACTGGTGAGGCGGCGGCTCGATCAGAGGACCGACCCCGGGGCTGGCTACTTCGACTTTCGCGTTCCCCCGGGCTCGATCGCCGATGGCAGGCTGGTTCGGGAGGTCGCCTGGCCCGAAGGGTCGACTCTGGTTTCTGTCACCCGGCACCGGGAGCTGATTGTCCCCACCGGGGGCACAACCCTCCTGGCCGGGGACGTGGTCACCGCCTTCGGCACTCCCGCGTCCCGATCGGAGATGATCGAGCGGTTGAACGCCGGAGCATCTGAAGGGACCGCCGAGATCCTGGTGGAAGAGATCGAGGCCGAGGCCCGCGGCCCAAGTGGGTCTGACTCACCCATCTCCTCGCCGTAGAATCTCGATCATGGGTGTTGCCTTTGCCATCTTCCTCGCTGCGGCGATCCTGATCGGGACCAGCATCTATCTCCGACAGCGTCGCAAACGGCTCGAAGCAGAACTCGGCATTCAGATTCCGACCCGCCGTTCGAATCGCAATCTTCCTCCGCCAGTGGCGGCAACTGAGATCAAGGTCGATCGACCGCGACCCGACGTGGCGGAGTTCCATGTCGACGGCACCGAAGCGGTCGTCCGCTTCGATGTCCCCCTGGGCGAGGGGGAGATCGATGAGATTCTGTCCGACCTCTTGGTCCGTGAGGCAATCGAGGTCGTGCGGGAGAAGCGTCATACGCTGCCACTGAGCCACATAACCGAGGTCGTGGCGACGGCCGGCCGCGACGAAGTCCGACGGGTGGGCTCGGCCAAGCTCGACCAACCCGGAACCCTTCCCCCGCGAGCGGAAGGGGTCGACATCCTCAATCTCGCCGCGATCAGCGATGACCCCTTGCTGGCCTCTTTCCGTGAGCGATCTGAGACGAGCATCCATCCCGGGGTCGAAGCTCACGAGCGTTCCGACGAGCTCGCTCCGCTCTCCTCGGAGATCCGCCTGCCCAAGGCGGTGGTCACCGGGCTTCGGGCGCAGGGGATCGACCCCGACAATCTCTCGCCCGGGGCCCTCGTGACGGGTCTTCTGGCCCTCTTCGGGTATCAGGTCAATCCCGCCGGCCTTACCGCCTGGATGGCGTCGAAGGCGGGGGAGACCACCTACCTGGTCGAGGAGCGGCACGAGCCGGGCCAACACCCCGAGCTTGAGGAGTCGGCCATCCGCAGGTTTCTGATCGAGTTCGGCTCATCGGGAGCCAACCGGGGGATGCTGGTCACCGACAAGTACGGGCCCTTTGAGATCTACGAACTCGAGCGGAGGAACCCCCGGGTCCGCTTCGTAACCCGAAATCGCCTGCAATCAATGGTGGATTCTCTCTCCCTTTCCTAAAGCGGCGGCGGGGCGGAACCGAAGCTGACTACGGGGCGTCCAAGAGATCGCACCGGTCTTCGCCCAAGCCACGCCGAGGGGGTAGGATTGCCTCATGTTTCCCAAGGGATCCGAGTGGATTCTGATCCTTGTGGTTGTGCTTTTGCTCTTCGGAGCGCGCAAGCTCCCCGAACTAGCCCGTTCTCTAGGCGCGTCAGCCAAGGAGTTTCGCAAGGGCGTCACGGAGGGTTCACACGAGGACAAGGGCGATCAGGGCGAGCAGGCTGCTGCCAGCACCGCCGAAGAACCCGCCGCCCCCTCTCCCCACACCCCGCCCAAGTCGACTTAGGCCGCTCCGTCAGCGGTTTGGGCCGTTTTCGCCGGAACTTTCGGCGTGATTTGAGCGTTTCGACCATGAGGCCTCATGTCTGAGGCCTTTCCGATTGATAAGAGGCGTGAGGATGCCGGGTCCGTTGACGATGCGTTTCCGATTGATTCGGGAAGTGAAGTCGGCAGCCCCGCGCACGATGTGTTTCCGATCACGTGGGATGAGGTGGCGCGCAGCCATGGCCGAAAGATTTACAACTACGCATATCGGCTGTGCGGGAACCCACATGATGCAAATGACCTGGTGCAAGAGGTCCTCCTCCGGGTTCGCACCGGCCTCGCCGACTACCAACCCGGGTCCTTCGAGGGCTGGCTCTGGCGCATCACCCGCAATGCCTTCCTCGACGACGTCCGCCGCCAACGCCGCCGCCCGACAGTCTCCCTCCCCGACGAAGGGGACCTGGGCGGTCGGTACGCGGCCCAGTCACCGGACGAAGTCCTCGCCTCGGTCTCCTTCGATGACGATATCCAGAAGGCCTTGCTCGATCTCCCTTTCGACTTTCGGGAGGCCGTCGTGATGTGCGACGTCGTCGGCCTCTCCTACGACGAAATCGCCCTGGCGGTCGGGGTGCCGGTCGGAACCGTCCGGAGCCGGATACATCGGGGGCGGCGCCTGCTGCGGGAGCGGCTGTCATGAGCTTTGGGCACCCGGGGGAAGATCTCTCCGCTTATCTCGATGGTGAATTGGACTCACTCGAACTCGTTCGGGTGAAAGGTCACATCTCGGGTTGCGATCATTGCCGCGAGGAAGTCGCTTCTTTGATGCAAGTGCGGGCGAGGTTGCGCTCGCTCCCGATGCTGGAACTGCCGGCGACCGAGGAGGGGCGGTCCCGCGTCGCCAAGCTGCGTCGGAGGCCGAGGCTGATCTGGGGCACGGCCGCGGCCACCGCGGCAGCGTTGGCGGTGGTACTGGCGACGTTCGCCGCCCCCCGCGAGGTGATCGCCATCACCCAGGACGATCTCAGCGCCCCGTGGTTGGCACGAACCTCGTTTGATCCCAGTTCGGCCGGTCGGCTTATCCCTCCGGACGTGTTGTCACTACGGATCGAGGGGCAAGCGGGATGAAGCGCCGCACAATCATCTCGGTATTGCTGGGTGGGGTGCTCGTGGGCCTGGCGCCGGCTCCGGCGCTGTCGCTTGAGCTGCCGGAGTACTTCGAGCGGGCCGCTTCGGCGGACTATTCAGGCGAGCAGGTTCTCACTTGCCGGACTCCGCTAGGTCTGCGCGACAGTGCCGCCCAAGTCGCGCAAAAAGACGGGATCATCTACGTTTCCGCCGGGGTCGACGGTGCGCCCATCGTTTCCGCTGGTGCCGGTTTTCTCGCCGCCAACGGTCCCGGTGGCGCTGCCGCCAAGGTGCAGATTGCTGCTGCCACCAAGCCTCCGGCCGGCTACCAATTGAGCGGGGTCGAAGAGGTGAGCTACCTCAACCGCACGGCTGACCGGGTTTCCCTTGCCACCGGCGGCGAAACCCGGGTCCGGCTCACATTCGATCAGGCGACCGGAGCGCTGCTCCGTTCCGAGACTTTCAACGCCGATGGGTCCGTCTATTGCACGACCAAGCTGACATCCTTCATTCCCGGCACCCCCCGCGTTGACAGCGGCGGGGAAGGCGACGTGAGAACGCTTTCCCGGGTCAAAGAGTTCTCCGACACGGTCTTTCCCGCCAAGCTCGGTGGATTCCGCCGCCTCGATGTCTATGGCTGGAATGAGGTCGGCCAGATGGCCTATTTCTCCGACGGTTTCTTCGCCTTTGCCCTCTACAACGTGAAGGGCCGCTTTTCGGTGGACGCCATCTCAGAAGCGCGAGATTGGGAAGGCGAGCTCGGCACCTATCAACGCTGGTACCGCCCCGGAACCGTGACACTGGTTTGGGATACCACCGCCGGTGGCATGGCCCTGCATGGAGATCTCCCCGTGGACCTGGTCGAGATGGTCCTCGAAGGTCTGCCTGAGCCCTCCCGGCCCGGCTTTTTCTCCCGAATCCTTTCCTTGCTGGGTCGCTAGCTATGGCACTCGCAGTCGCAATGCGGGCGCCGGACTTCACGCTTCGCGATCAGCACCGCGAGAAGCGCAGCCTGTCCGAACTGGCGGGGGCGCCGGCGATGGTCGCGTTCATGCCCTTTGCTTTCACCCGAACTTGCGAAGGAGAGATGTGCTCGATCCGCGACAACCTCGACTACTTGCAATCGAGGGGGGCCCGGGTTTTCGTCATCACCTGCGACACTCTCAACTCGAATCGGGTTTGGGCCGAGCAACAGGGATTCACCTTCCCGATCCTCTCCGACTTCTGGCCGCACGGGAAGGTGGCAAAGAGCTACGGCTGTTTCAACGAGACGTTTGGATACGCCGAACGCTCGACCTTCTTCCTCGACGGCGACGGGGTTATCACTGAGATCGTCGCCTCCGACCGCCTCGACGTCCCCCGCGATTTCGACTCCTACTCCAAGGCTCTTTCCCTCTAGCCCGAACGCGACCCAGGGCCGTAACGGTGGTACAGCAACGGTTCCAGCCCTGGGTCGCGGAATTAAAGGGGGAGGTCGTTGTCGAGCAGGACGCGGGCGGCCCATCCGACTGGGTCGGTGAGTTCGGCGAAGGTGGGAAGGCGATCGGGGCCGTCCCATATCCCGTCGATGGCCTCTTTCCCGAACCGGCGCTCGATCTGGCGACAGAAATCGAGTCCTATTGGCACTAGATCCGACGTGTCGGGGAGGGCGGCTCCTGCCACCGGCTCGAGTTTCGGAGAGAAGCCCTGACCCAACATCTCTCCGACCCCGCGCTCGACCAGCAGGGTCCGATAGCCGCCGGTGATGGCAAGAAACGCTTTCAGCTCGACCTCCGAGCTCGATTCGGGTCGCTCGATGAGCGCGGCGAGGGCGGCGGGATCGCGCATGGCCTCCGGATTCGATTCGAATAGCTCCATCATTTTCTCGGGATCGGGCACCAGCTCCCCGAGGTGGGCTCCAAAGAGCACCGCCAGGTGATCCGGCAGCCATGGCACATCGAAGAGGGCCCGATGTGCCACCTCATGAGCGCTTACGAATAGCCGAAGTTGGTGCCCATCGCCGCCCGCCAGCAAGCGATCGACCGCGGGTCCGATGAAGAGGAGCTGATCGGATGGAATCAATGGCACCCCCGAGGCAAACGATGCCGGATGGCTGGCGGCGATGGCTCCGGCCAGTCCACCGAGCTGCAATCCGGCGATCGATGAGGACATCTGGGGAAGGGGGAGCGCCGTGTTCATGCCGGCGAACGCGTCTCCCAGCCGCTCTCCGAGGTAGTTGAGCCTTTGCAACGCCTGCGATACCCACTGGCGGGCGTCGATGACCGCGACCGACGTGGCCGGCGCCACCGGGAAGGGGGCCACGG
This sequence comes from Acidimicrobiia bacterium, assembly GCA_050742075.1. Classification (GTDB taxonomy): domain Bacteria; phylum Actinomycetota; class Acidimicrobiia; order Spongiisociales; family ZC4RG35; genus JACCTH01. The sequence goes on along the minus strand of JBOGEW010000335.1, from coordinate 1,947 downwards.
GCTCGATTCGGAACTCGGCTAAACGGACGAGTTGGTCTATCTCCTCCGCCGACCAGGGATCGACCGCGTCGGCTTCGCCGGCGATGTGGCGAGCCACCTCTTCAGCCAGCTTCCAATTGATCGGTCCCGGTTGATTGAAGAGCTCGAAGAGTCGAGCGAAGATGTCCTCAGCCATCGCTTCGCGACCCCGTGTCCATACAATCAATGTTATGGGGGCCACTCCAATTAACTGGCGGGTCTCGATCAGGGCCGAGCTGCTCGACCCCGGACAGCTCCTTTCGGAAGTTGGAGATGCCAGCGCCGGGGCCGTGGTCCTCTTTCTCGGAACTGCTCGCGATCATTCGGACGGCAGAGACGGCATAACCCACCTCGAGTACGAGGCGTATCCGGAGCTAGTTGAAGAAAAGATCGCCGAGGTAGCGATCGAAGCCTGTGAGCGATGGCCGGTGATTCATTTGGCGGTTGAGCATCGGGTCGGTGACGTCGCCGTAGGCCAAACCTCGGTAGCGGTGGCGGTCTCGTGCCCGCATCGCGACGACGCTTTCGCTGCGGGACGCTACGTGATCGATGAGTTGAAGAAACGCGCTCCCATCTGGAAGAAGGAACATTGGCCGGGGGGCGGGGATTGGGTCCAAGGCGCATGATTCTTTCGCTTCGACGTCCTGCTATTTGAATAATTGCGGTCTATCGTCCGAGCGTCTGCGAGGAGGATTCCAAGATGACTGCGGTGGTTGAGCGAGGCGAAACTGAAGCTCGGCAAACTAGCCAGGTAACCCTTCCCCAAAAGGTCAAGGAATGGGCGTCCCGGACTCCGAACGGAGTTGCCATGCGGGAGAAGGATTTCGGCATCTGGCAGGAGATCACCTGGAGCGATTTCTGGGAGAGGGTCACGGCCGCTGCCCATGGCCTCCTGGCTCTCGGGGTAGAGCCGGGCGATCGGGTCTCGATTCAGTCAGAAGACCGCCCGGAATGGGTGATTCTCGATGTCGCCACCGTCGCCGTCCGCGGGATAACAGTCGGTCTCTATCCCACCAATCCCGAATCCGAGGTCGAGTACTTGCTCTCCGACTCGGGGTCGAAGATCCACCTGGCCGAAGACCAAGAGCAGGCCGACAAGGTCGTTCAGGTCCTTTCTGAGTTACCCAACATTCGGAAGATCATTCACGTCGAACCCCGCGGATTCCGGCAGTGGCGAGGCGACGACCGCTTCATCTATTGGGACGACTTCCTCGAAATGGGGCGGAAGCATCGGGAGGAAAACCCCGGGAGGCTCGAGGACCTAATGGGCGAAGCCGAGGCCGAAGAACTGATGACCCTGGTCTACACCTCGGGTACTACGGGGCCGCCGAAAGGGGCGATGCTCACAAACGCCAACTTCGATTTCTGTCTGCAGACCCTTGTTTCAGCCACAGATCGGCTTCCCGGCAACATCCTCCCTCATCCCGATGACCAGATCCTTACCTACCTACCGCTTTGTCACGTCGCAGAGAGGATCTTCTCGACCTGGACCATGGCCGGTTACGGATCGATTCTCAATTTCGCCGAGTCGATTGACACGGTGCAGCAGAACCTTCGGGAGATCCAACCGACGTTGTTCTTCGCCGTCCCGCGCATCTGGGAGAAGCTCCACGCCGGCATTTTGATCAAAGGAAAGGACGCCACGTTCTTCAAGCGGATCTGGTTCGGAGCAGGGCTTCGCCTGGCGCAGGTGATCGGCCGGAAGAAGGTCGCTAACGGTGGTGAGCACACCTTGGGCACCCGCCTGCTGGCCGCGGTGGGCTACCCATTGGTGTTCCGTCCGCTTCTGGAAAGGGTCGGTCTTCGACGGGTGCGATGGTCAGCCTCGGGGGCGGCACCCATCGCGCCGGAAGTGCTCGAGTTCTTCATCGGCATGGGGGTACCGCTTTACGAGCTCTACGGCATGACCGAGAACTCCGCCGTCGCCAC